>JAAZVO010000150.1 GCA_018623405.1 Crocinitomicaceae bacterium | reverse complement strand
GCCATTTTTGACCCTGCTGTATATTATGGTCACAGAGAAATGGACATTGCCATGACCAAGCTATTTGGAGGTTTTAATCCGGAGTTTTATGAGTATTACAACGAAGCCTATCCTTTGGCTAAAGGATGGGAAAGCAGAGTAGCCATTTGCAATTTATACCCACTTTTGGTACACCTGCTGTTATTTGGAAGCAGCTATTTGTGGGATGTAAAAAGGGTTTTGAAAAATTTTTAGGCTATTTTTTTGGAGTAAAATCAAGTGGAATACCCCAGCCTTTTAACCTCACAAATACACCATTTTCGCCTACTTCCTTTAGCAAGGGCGATACATCTATATAAACCTTTTCGCTTACCAGCGCTTCACAATCATCTTTATCATCAAGCAATAAGCTAACATTGGCTTTAGGTGGCATAGATTTCATTAAAGCACCATTCCAAACTGCTTGAAAATTTGCGCCACCACAACCTCCTGAATAATTAAGCTCCACAATTATTTGGGTTTCATAAACACTCACATTATTGATTGTGTAATAATCATCTGCCATTTCATTAATTTCAGTTGGTGATTTTTTCGCAAGTAAAACTAATCTTGGCTCCTCCCCTTTATGGGCAGGACCTTCTTGGCCTCCATCGCTTGCCATCCCTTCAACATTTGCCCTAGGCGGCTCGGCCATTTCGCGTTCTTTAGGAGCATCCTTTTCTTCCACAATTTGGGTGTTTCCAACCTTATCGGGCATTGCTTTTTCAGCTTTTGAAGATTCTTGCATTTCTTGTTTTGCCATTTGATCAGCTGTTACCTCTTTTGTTTCTGTTTTTTGGGTAAACTCTTTCTTCGATTTACACCCGCCAATTAAAGCTAGGGCAATTAACATCACAATTATTCTTTTCATGTTACTCTGAGATTATTAAACTTTTTCGATCAATTCCATCAACAGCAATGGCTTCAACAATATACATGCCTTGTTTTAAGTTAAGTTGCAATTGTTGGTTTTGAGAAATGTTTTTTGATATTACTAGTTTTCCAAGTTCATCAAAAACATTTAGTTGCATTTGCGGTGTTTCAATCTCAAAATTCACCAATCCATTAGATGGGTTTGGATAAAAACTAAATAGGTTTTGCTTCGATAACACTTCATTTACCGAAGCAGGTTGAGCAATACAAGGCCTTCTTGTACCCGCCAATCGCAACATTCCTGTTTGGTTAGGGTCTAGCCAAATATCAATTCTTCGGTCTGCTGCGGTTCCGTCCCTATCCCAATGATAGTTCATTCTTCCATAATAATCAAAAGCACTACTTGGCTGCCCACAAACAGATGCACCGCCGGTTAAAGTACCTAAAAGCAATCCTTGTAAATCAAAAATACCAGACCCTGATGAGCCACCCTCAGTAACTCCAAAACCATTGGCTGTTGAAACCCAATTTACCAATAAATGGGTGTTTTGCTTTACCCCTCCCCAAGAGTCTAATGTCATGGCATTTTTGTAAGTAGAAACCTTTTTAATATCCCCTGATGGATGATGGATTCCAACTCCCCCTCCTACTCCTCTTGCAGTAGAGGTTGCGTCCCAACCGCTGTAAAAAACATTCCATGCAGCGGGAATTGTATCATTTAGTTCAAGTAACAGATAATCTGAGTCTGCATCTCCGGGAGTTGCACTTTGAGCTATTTTCTGACAACCTGTTAGTTCCTCAAAATTAACGGCGAGCTCGCTTACAGGATTTTCGCAGCCTGCACCTTGGTAATTAAAATAAAAGATAAAATCATTAAAGTCTGATGATGTAGATTGCTCAGCACAATGGCTTGCCGACAATATATATGGAGTGCATCCACCATCCGTATTATTCATTAACGTTCCGGTACACCAAAATAAGCCCGAGCCATCTTTAACCAATATTCTTACGGTTGCATCCCTCTGGTCTTTGTAATTATCGCCCTCGCTGCAATTCACATTTACTTGACAACTTTCGCTATCTCCAAAATCTCTAGATGATTTTTGAAATTCAGGTATTCCACGATAGAAATATCCAATTTCCCGTAATTTCAATTTTGGCAGCTCGGCAGCAGTACCTTGGTTATATTCTAAAATAACTTTATCTCCAACAATGTAAGGTAATGCAAATGAGCCTCCATCAGAATTTGAAAAGCTATTATAAGGACCCTCTTTCTGTGTTTTTGAAGCGTTGTATAACCAAAGTATTCCACCCTCAGGAATTTGAAACTCATTAAAATAAAGGGCTATAGCCTTCGCATTTTTTGCAGTTATTTCTATGGTAAATTCTAACTCATTAGAGTTGGTCTGACTTGCTTCGAACAAAGATTGGTTTACTTGAATGGTACTTCCAATTCTGTATCGAAATTCATCTTGGGCAATATCTTTTTGAATTTCAACCTCGTTTAAACCTTTTACGGCTATCTCTTCAGCCTTTTGCTGACCAAAACTACCTTGCCAAACAAAGGAAAATAAGGTAGTTGCTACAATTAGAATTCTAATATTTTTCATCTCAAAAACAAAGTTCTCAAAGATATACAAAGCCAAAAGCCAAAATGAGTAAGTGGTTATATTTACCCAAATTTTAGAATATGTCAACCAAAATAAATGCAGATAAAGCCCCTAAACCTGTAGGTTTATATCCACATGCAAGAAGGGTTGGAAACCTTTTGTTTCTATCGGGTGTTGGACCTAGAACAGCAGGCTCTGATGCTAATGATAGCGGTGTACCGGGCTTAAAATTAGACCACAACGGAAATTTTATTGAATTCGATTTTGAAGCACAATGCAGGTCTGTATTTGATAATGTTAGAGCGGTTTTAGAAGCATCCGGAGCTAAATGGGAAAACCTAGTAGACGTTACGGTTTTTTTGGTAAACATGAAGCGTGACTTTAAAACCTATAATAAGGTTTACGCTGAGTATTTTAAAGACAATCAAACATGCAGAACTACAGTAGAAATAAATTCTTTGCCCACTCCAATAGCCATAGAATTAAAATGCGTTGCTGCACTTGATGAGTAAGCCTTGAAAACAAATTATTTTGAAGAGCTTGAAACACTTTTGCTAGAAGAGCACTCTAAAGTTCAGCGAGACCTCATCATTAATTACATTGGTGAAGACCAAGAAAAACTAAACGCATTAGCCTATCACTTTTTAGGTGATGATTACAGGTTGGCCCAACGTGCTGCATGGCCTATTGGTGTAATTGGAATTAAAAACCCAAATAGAATTTTACCCTATTTAAAAGATGCATTGTTAAATGCAAAACATAAACATGATGCGGTAAAACGCAACACCATTAGAATTTTATCAGAATTCAAAGAAATTCCTATAAGCATTGAATCTGAGGCAATGAATGTTTGTTTCGATTTGCTTGCAAAACCTAAAGAAGCTATTGCTATCAAGGTATTTTCAATGACAGTGCTTTTTACGCTTTCCAAAAAATATCCTGAAATACAACCTGAATTAAAAATCCTAATCGAGGAGCAAATACCTACAGGTTCAGCGGGATTTAAAAACCGCGGGCAAAAAATTCTAAAAAAGCTTGCTTAAACTGAACAAATTCGCACATCTTAACATTTTGTAAACCAATAAACTTTACCACGTTTTTAGGTTAATTACATTTGCACCCTTTAAAATTTTGGTATGTCCAAAAAATATCCTGAATACAACAATTTAGATCTTCCTAAAATTGGGGAAGAAATATTAGATACTTGGCTTAAAGAAGATACCTTTCATCAATCCATAAAAAACAGAGAGGGAAAAGCTCCTTTTGTGTTTTATGAGGGTCCGCCATCGGCCAACGGAACTCCCGGAATTCATCACATGATGGCGCGCGCCATAAAAGATATCTTTTGTAGGTATAAAACCCAAAAAGGCTATTATGTAAAACGTAAAGCCGGTTGGGACACACATGGTTTACCGGTTGAGCTTTCAGTAGAAAAGGAACTTGGAATAACCAAGGAGGATATTGGCACTAAAATATCGGTTGAAGAATACAACCAAAAGTGCAGAGAAGCCGTAATGCGTTTTACTGATGAGTGGAACGACTTAACACAAAAAATGGGGTATTGGGTAGATATGGATAACCCATACATTACCTACGATAATAAATACATCGAAACTGTTTGGTGGTTACTTAGCCAACTTTATCAAAAAGAGCTACTCTATAAAGGTTATACCATTCAACCTTATTCACCTGCCGCCGGTACCGGATTAAGTTCACACGAGTTAAACCAACCGGGTACCTATAGAGATGTTAAAGACACTACGGTTACCGCTCAATTTAAAGCCCTAAAAGCAGGCACCATTCTAGAAAAATATGACGGTGATGTTTTCTTTTTAGCTTGGACAACTACTCCTTGGACACTACCTTCAAACACAGCTTTAGCAGTTGGTCCAAAAATTATATATAGCGTAGTTAAAACCTTTAATGCTTACACTTTTGAGCCTGTAACTGTGCTACTTGCATCAGATTTAATTCAAAAGCACTTTTCAGATAAGGCCAAAGAACTAAAACTTGAAGATTACAAAGCAGGAGATAAACTAATACCTTTTGAAATTTTAGATGAATACTTAGGTACTGAACTTGAGGGAATAAGATACGAACAACTATTGCCTTTTGCACAGCCGGAAGATGGCGATGCTTTTCGGGTAATTCCTGGTGATTATGTTTCTACCGAAGATGGTACCGGAATAGTGCATATTGCCCCAAGTTTTGGTGCTGATGATGCCCGCGTAGCAAAAGCAGCAGGTATAGGCTCAATTACCATGGTTGACTTACAAGGGAAATTTGTAGATGCCATGGGGCCTTATGCAGGCAGGTTTGTAAAAGATGAATATTACAATGCCGGAGAGGCTCTTGAAAAGCCTGTTGATGTAGATATTGCGATTCAACTAAAAACTGAAAACAAAGCGTTTAAAGTTGAAAAATACGTACACAGTTATCCTCACTGTTGGAGAACTGATAAGCCAGTACTATATTATCCTTTAGATTCATGGTTTGTTAAAACTACTGCAGCTAAAGACAGGTTAATTGAATTGAATAAAACCATTAACTGGAAACCCGCTTCAACAGGTACAGGCAGGTTTGGAAATTGGTTAGAAAACCTTCAAGATTGGAACTTATCACGCTCTCGTTTTTGGGGCATTCCAATTCCAATTTGGACAACAGAAGATAAAGAAGAACAAATTTGTATAGGCTCTGTAGAGCAACTAAAACATGAGTGCGATAAGGCTGTTAATGCAGGAGTTATGAGTGAAAACCCACTCGCTGATTTTGTACCGGGCGACATGTCTGCTGAGAATTATGAAAAGCTAGACCTCCACAGGCCATTTGTTGATGAAATTATTTTGGTTTCACCCTCTGGCAAACCAATGTACAGAGAGGCAGACCTTATCGACGTATGGTTCGATTCGGGCTCTATGCCTTACGCTCAACTACATTATCCTTTTGAAAACAAAGAGTTGGTAGATGAACAAAAATTCTATCCTGCAGATTTTATTGCTGAAGGTGTTGACCAAACAAGAGGTTGGTTTTTTACGCTTCATGCCATAGGAACTTTAGTGTTCGATTCGGTAGCCTATAAAAATGTAGTTTCAAACGGATTGGTTTTAGATAAAAATGGTCATAAGATGTCTAAGCGTTTAGGCAATGCTGTAGATCCGTTTAAAACCATGTCAAAATATGGTTCAGATGCTACGAGGTGGTATATGAGCACTAACGCTCAACCTTGGGATAACCTAAAATTTGACGAGGAAGGAATAGTTGAGGTGCAACGCAAGTTCTTTAGGGCATTGTATAACAGTTATGCATTTTTTGCCTTGTATGCCAATGTGGATGGATTTGATTACACCCAAAAAGAAATTCCTGTAAACGAAAGACCTGAAATTGACCGATGGGTGCTTTCTAAACTAAATTCTTTGGTGGTGCTTTGCGATGAGGCTTATGCCGATTATGAATCTACCAAAGCAGGCAGGGCAATTCAAGAGTTTGTGGTTGATCATCTCTCTAATTGGTATGTAAGGTTGTGTAGAAGGCGTTTTTGGAAGGGTGATTTTACGGAAGATAAAATTGCTGCCTACCAAACGCTTTATCAATGTTTAGTAAATGTTGCCAAGCTTTCTGCGCCAATCGCTCCATTTTTTATGGATAAGCTCTACAGAGATTTAAATCAAACCAGAGGTTTAGAAAAAGCTGAAAGTATTCACACAAGTTATTTTCCTGTGGCTAATCAAACCTTAATTGATGAAGGCTTGGAAAGTCAAATGGAAATTGCCCAAAAAATATCTTCTTTGGTTTTAGGCCTAAGAAAAAAGGAGCAAATACGCGTAAGGCAGCCATTGCAAAAAATTATGGTTCCTGTGCTCAATGAGGAGTTTAAGCAGCAGCTAGAAAATGTTAAGGAGCTTATCCTTTCAGAGATAAACGTTAAAGAGTTAGAATACCTATCAGAAGATTCAGGCATATTGGTAAAAACCATAAAACCTAATTTCAAAAAATTAGGTCCACGCTACGGAAAACTTATGAAAGCTATCGTTCAGTCTGTAAACAGTTTCGACCAAAAAGCAATTTCAGATTTAGAAAGCTTTGGCAAATACACTTTACAAGTAGATGGACACGAAGTGGAATTAGGGTTGGATGATGTTGAGATTTCATCGCAAGATGTACCGGGGTGGTTGGTTGCGCATGAAGGCAAATACACTGTAGCG
>JAAZVO010000149.1 GCA_018623405.1 Crocinitomicaceae bacterium | reverse complement strand
TACATTTCATTATCGCCGATAAAATCGGCAATTCGTTTTATTGTATCTAGTTTATTTTTTTTTAATTGTTCTTGTTGAAATACCAACACATTTTCTTTTCCAAAATTGTCTTGATAAAGTTTAATTAGTTTATAATAATCGAACATTTTTATGAGAATTCCATGCGTATATTTCGGATAATCGCCTTCATATACCAATACTTCAGAAGGCTTTAAGGTTCCACCTTGATTTACATATTGCCTATATAAAGACTCAATTAAATCAACTTGGTTCCGCACTGAAATAATCACCTTTTTGGCACCTAATTTTTTTAATCTACCTGATATTAATGACCTATTCACCCCTGACCTTAAAAAAACAGGACCTATCAAGAGCTCATAAGAAATCAATAAATTATCACCTGGGAAAAGATTATGTAGCCTTTTGTACTCTTTTTTAATGTCAAAGTCTAATTCATCAAAAAAAATTGTGCGGTACAAAAACTTATCTACCGAATGATAATCGAGAAAAATAAAGTTTTTGCAATGCACAAAAACAGATTTCTGTAAAAAAGTAGTTCCAGTTTTTGGGAACCCTATGTGTACAATCATACCTTATCTATGGAAAACCTGTCTCCTTTTTCAAAATTACGATTCGCCGTAGTACCTAAATGAGTTTTTAAATATTTAGGATGTAAGCCAAAACCAGGACGGATGGACCTAACATTATCTTCAGTTATTGCTTCTCCCTTTTTAATATCTTTTACAACATATAAAGATCTACTAAAATCTTTTCCCTTTTTCTGTTTTTCAGTAAGTTGGTATGAAACCTCACCGATTGCTTTTTCCGCCTCCCTAACTGCTTTTACCATTTCAGTAAATTCCTTTTCATCCATAGAAAATGATGCGTCAGGTCCTCCAATACTTCTATCTAAAATAAAATGCTTTTCTATGATTTTTGCTCCCAATGTGGTTGCTACAATTGGGACAGTACTTCCAATGGTATGGTCAGACAATCCGGGAATTACCCCAAACCTATTTTTAAACTCAGGAATCATTGCCATGTTGGCCTCATCAATGGGGGCCGGGTAACTGGAAGTACATTTGAGTAAGGCTATTTGGTCATTTCCCATCCGTTTACAGGCATCAATTGCTAGTTCAATATCTTCTAATTCAGCAATTCCAGTAGATAGAATAATAGGTTTTCCTTTTGAGGCTGCATATTCAATAAGTGGAATATCAGTAATCTCAAAAGAGGCAATTTTATAAGCTGGAGTATTCAATTCTTCTAGGAAATCCACAGCTGTTTTATCAAAGGGTGAGGAAAAGCAAATCAACCCTTCCTCTTTAGCACATTTAAATAGTTGTTCGTGCCATTCCCAAGGGGTGTATGCTTCTTTGTAAAGCTCATAAAAGTTCTTTCCATCCCAAACAGTACCTCCTTTTATTATGAAATCATCTTTTTGGGAGTTTATTGTTATGGTATCAGGTGTATAGGTTTGCAGCTTTATTGCGTCCGCACCGGATCTTTTGGCTGCTTTTATTGTTTGTAATGCATTTTCAAGGCTTCCATTGTGGTTTGCCGACAATTCAGCAATTACAAACACAGATTTTCCAATTTGAAAACTCCCGATCTTCATGGTTTCAAAATATATTTCAAGTTCCCATTTTCTAATTCAATCTTTTCAAAACCGTAACTTTCAAAAAGCTTTTTTGAAGCGATATTTTCTGCCATTACAAAACCAACAACAGTAAAGCTTGGCCACTTATGTTTTGCCATTTTAACACCATTTTTAAAAAGTATCTTTCCAAATCCTTTACCTTGAAATGATGGGTCTAATAGAAAGCTAATAATTATTTCTTCATCTAAATGGTCACAACGAAATGAACCTATTGAACAATTTTGATATTCTGCAAGTAAATACAAACAATCATTAGAGTTAATCTTATTTGTAAACCAAAATTTATGCTCAGGAAATGTCACCGGGTTTTGGTTAAAAGAATAACTTCTTACCTCCCTGCTATTTACCCACTTAAACGTAGTATCCAAATCACCAATATTCGCAGTTCTCAAAGTTATTTTTCTATTCCATTTTGAATGTATTAAAACATCTATGTATTTGCCTTCAAAAAAAGTATGCTCTATTAATGTTGCCTCTTGCTTGAATGAATTTTTTGACAACATTTTAAACAACTGAGGTCTCAAATCATAAGCATAGGTGTAAATTTTATGAAAACTTAAAACTTCAAATGCAACCTCTTCAATCAAGTTTAAATAATTAGACCAAATAGTGTTAAAATATTGGTTTTCTAATTTGGTATCCATTATAAAGGAAATTTCAGCATTTTTATCAACCCAATTGATATGCACGAGCCCTCCGTATCCAATACATTTATCTTCTTTCAATAACGAAAATAAAATTTGATCAGGCTTATCAAGCTCGAAAATTTTTCTTACCACATTCTCAAAATACCAATCTTGTTTTTCTTTAGTAAGCGGTTTAGTTTGCCGCAAGTGATAAATTTGTTCATTGCGCCATCGCATAATATCATATCGATCTTGGAAACGAATGGGAACAATAGAATATTTATCATTAGAATAAATATTTTTATTTAGAACTTTATAGTTCATGAATTTTTTTGAATTAAAAACCAAGTAATATCATCTTGAGGAAAGGCTGAATCATTTCGATAAACAAACCCATAATCGATTAGGTTAGTATCAGGATATTTACTTAAAAACTCCCCTGCAAAATCCCTTTTGAACAACCTATCTTTATGCCCCCTATAATTAATAGTCACAGGTGAAGGGTTATAATATTCAGCAATTAAAATATATTTTGAGGAATTTTGATATAATTTTTCATAAACCAAATGAAGCATGTTGGGGTTTATATGTATCAAAACCCCTTTTATTAAGCTAACGTCCACAGGCTTTTCAACAGATGAGTCATAAATAGAGCCCTGAAACACATTTTCAGGGCCAATAAAATCATTAAGTTCCAAGCAAGCTTTTGGGTTAATTTCAACAGCTTTTAACGCTGCTGATGGATAAAGGAGTTTTAAAGCCTTTAAATTCATACCAATATTTGCTCCAAACTCTTTAATAGATTCTAGTTTACCTGCCTTATTGAGCGCCCTTACAAAAAAGTTAAGATTGGATGCAAGCAGTTGTGCTCCTTGATTTCTATTTATGTATTCATCTCCAAATTCAGAAGCCCAAAACTCCTCTTGTTCTGTTTTAAAGGTTTTCATTGTAAAAGTTTTTAAATTTTATTTTAGCTAATTCCCAATCCGTTTCGTTATCAATATCTTGTGCTTCTAACTCGGAAACAATAATACTCCCTGAGTTTTGTGTAACTAAATTCCCCTCTTTTAAGCACTCGATTATTTTGAGCCAATAAAACTGGCCTGCATCGTGATAACTTCTTTCTAAATCTTGAGACCTTGTTGAAATAAATTCAGGATAAAGAAAACTAACTTTTTCATCCCTTATTTTCATAGCCCTTTGAATTGGAAAACCAAAAGGTAATACAGGAAAAACACTATCAAAGTTTTTGTTTTTCAACAAGTCAAAACTTTGTTTTAGTTTATGAACATTTACAAATGGAGCACAAGCATAAATACAACATGCAAAATCAAACTCTTTACTGAATTGTTTGTATTCCTGAATAACCTCTTCAATTACATCAAAAGTAGTAGCATAATCGTTTGAAGTTTTAGCCGATCGATAAAAAGGAATTTTTGCACCAAAACTTACTGCAACCTTGGCAATTTCCTCCTCATCAGTGGAAACCATCACTTCATCAAACAAGTTACTGTTTATAGCAGCTTCAATTGAATATGCAATGATTGGTTTTCCCAAAAAATTTTTGATATTTTTTCGAGGTATTCGTTTACTACCTCCTCTTGCAGGTATAATACAGAGATTACTCATTTAATAATCAATACTTAACTATTTTATATTTCAAAATTTGGATCAACATGCAATTTTATCAGCTCTCTTAATTTTTCAACTGAATCCCATTCATCGTTATCACCTGAATTGTATTTGAAACCTAATTCAACTTTTTTCGCTGAAAAATGAGATACAAACTCCTCCAAATTCCATTTAGGAGTTGATGGTAAAATGGTATAATATTTTCCCAAATCCCATGTATAGAAAGAATCAGATGCAGTAATCATTTCTTCATGAATTTTCTCTCCAGGCCTAATCCCCACTATTGGCTTTTCACATTTTGGCCCTATAGCTTCGGCAACGTGAGTGATTTTGTAAGATGGTATTTTTGGTACAAAAATCTCTCCTCCCCAAGCATGTTCTAAGGCATGCATAACCATATCAACTCCACCTTGCAATGAAATATTGAATCTTGTCATAGTTGGGTCTGTGATCGGCAATACCCCTTCTTTTTTCTTTTTCAAAAAGAAGGGTATTACAGAGCCATTTGAACCCATTACATTGCCATACCTAACCACAGAAAATTTTATGGGGTTGGTACCTGTAACGTTATTTGCTGCAACAAATAATTTATCTGATGTCAGTTTGGTAGCACCGTATAAATTGACTGGGGCCGCAGCTTTATCAGTTGAAAGAGCAACAACATTTTCTACTTCCGCTTCTAATGCTGCGTTTATTACATTTTCTGCACCTAGAATATTTGTCTTAATGCACTCCATTGGATTGTATTCTGCAAGGTGAACATGTTTCATTGCAGCTGCATGAATAACATAATTAATACCCTTAAACGCCTTTTTCAACCTATCAAAATCTCTTACATCACCAATAAAATACCGCATGGCATTTCCAGGCAATGAAGGAAACCTTTGATTCATCTGAAACTGCTTTTGCTCATCCCTAGAAAAAACCACAAGCCTTTTGACCTTTGGCCATCTTTGCAAAATATGTTCTACAAGCTTTTGTCCTAATGAACCGGTACCTCCAGTTATTAGAATTGACTTATCATTTAAATCTAACATCAATTAATAAATTAAATTTTAAAAGTATTAATACTCCTTAATAAAAGCATCTATATAACTATTTGGGGTTTTATTAATAATTTTAGCATTTAAGGATTTGCTATAATTTTCAATAATGAAATACCCACTAAAGGCATACATCCATTTTTGTAAAATTTCATGTAGCTTTCTTTCTCCTTTCCCCCCTTTATTCATTGGTTCTGCTTTAGCTGAATTTTCATCATAAAAATGTTTTTGTGACAATAAAACTCTATTGGATTTTGTCACAAAAACTTCAGGCAACCATGAATGATCAGCTCCAAAAATAGACATCTTCGAATAACCTGTATTTAAGGCTAAAACAAGAGTTGGGATTAATACATTATGAGGTCTCGGCATTCCTAAACCGCGCCTAATCATATGATTACAAAAAGTCTGATACCCCTCAATAGGGGTTAAATTAAAAAATAAAAAATTTATTCTTTTATTTAATCTTGTTATTCTTTCTATTGTAGGGTTTTGCTTTGCCATGAAGGGAACAAATAGATTCATATCCCAATCTACCTCCTTTTCAAATATTTCAAATAATCTTAAATTACTTTCTAATATTGAACACTCAACATCCTCTTTAAAAAATTCAGGGGCTGCTAAAACATAATTTAAAGGTTTATACACATTAAAATGATTTGTAAAAGCGAAATGATTTACGACAAACAAATCATTTGATTCTAGTTGTTTATGAAAAGACTTTAAGGACGAATTTAAACTTGGACCATTTGCTAAAATGAAACATACTTTGTTTCCTTTTTTATATGTAATTCTACTTCTTAATTTTGATTTAAGCACAATTTTTATTACACTCAACAAAGACTTCAAAAAGTTGTGTTCCATACTTTCAAATGAAAAATAGCATGTAAGAAAATTATAAATTGGGTGGTTTAGTTAAGAACCCCGAAGTTATCCAATATCTGAATTTCACCAACATCCAGCCTTTTGAAAATTCTCCTTTTAGAGCATAAATGAAAAAGAGAACAAAAGTTCCTCCAATTTTTATTAGTTCTGAAAAAATCTTCTTTATGGTTTCTGAAACCGGTTCTTTTTTTAATCTACGTTGCTCTGAATGGCCTATACCAACTGCTAAACCTTTAATGTACCACATCTCTACTCTTTTATGAGGAATGATATGATCAGCTTTCACATCGGGCAGATACATCAATTTTTGTTGGTCGCGCTTTAATCTAATTGCTAGCTCCTTTTCATCTCCACCTTCTAAACCACTCCCCCTTCGGCCAAGCTCTACATCAAAAAGTCCATACTTCTCAAAGGTATCTGCCCTAAATGCCATATTAGCACCAATAGGAAATTTATTGCCTTTAAAGGGTACAACCTCTTCCCCTTTATCTAGAGCTGCCACCATGGTAAGAAGGTATTTCGACATCCACTTAGGCTCCTCAAAACCCTCATAAACAGGATATAACCGACCTCCTATCCCTCTAACTTCAGGGTCTTTTTGGAAATACTTAACTAAGTTTTCTGCATAGTCAGGATAAACAAATGCATCATCATCTAAAAAAGAAATGATTGCCCCGGAGGATTCTTTTATACCACGATTTCTTGCCCAAGTATGCCCTTGATTTTTCTCATTGGCATAATTCATTTTTAAATCAGGATGTTCTTCTTTGAACTTTAAGCAGATTTCTTCTGTGTTGTCAGGAGAATTATTATTTACAAGAATAACTTCATATTGATCTTTAGGTAGGGTTTGGTTATAGCAGT
>JAAZVO010000148.1 GCA_018623405.1 Crocinitomicaceae bacterium | reverse complement strand
TTGTAAGTTGCTTCCTATTGGAGCAGAACCAACCGGCGCTCCTGCAAATATTGCGGCTAAACCTGTTGGAAAGTCTTATAACGAGCAAATTCAAGGCATAGAAGTTCCAAAACCAGATTGTCCGGGTGGAATAATTTATCGTGTACAAGTTTCTGCTCAAAAGGCAAAACCTAAAAACAACCCATTCCCAAATATCTCTGATTTATCTGCAACCTATTTTGCAGATGGCTATTACAGGTTCTTCGCCGGAGAATATACTTCAGAGGAAGAGGCAAACAGAAGAAAAGATGAATTAAGAGCTAGTGGCGTAAAAGGTGCTTTTGTAAGGGCGTTTGACAATTGTGAAATATTACCACCTAATGCAAAACCTACAAGCAGCGGTAATACACCAAAAGCAAATACTACCACCCCTACAACACCAAAAAGTAGTCCCTCAAATAATTCAGCACCTGTAAATACGCCCCACAGCAGCAATTAGATGAAGGCAGCTTTAACCTTCCTCCCACTATGGATGAAGCTAATTTTAAATTTAGGGTATTACTTACTACCTATAACGGAGATGCTCCTCAAAATGAGGTAGCTAAATTTGAAAATTTCGGACCTGTTGATGCAGATAAGCGAGATGGAAAAACCTATTTATACATTGGTGAATTTCCAAAATTTGACATGGTTAAGCGATTCAAAAAAGAATTAGAAGCCGAGGGTTTATCAAACCTTTCTATTTCAGGAGAATACGACGGGAAAATTCTTTCTGAAGAAGAATTCAAACTACTGTTTGAGTAAAAAAAGCGAAAGCCTCTCAAGTTTGAGAGGCTTTCATGTTTTTGGCGTACACCTATAAGCCGGGTTCTGTAACAAAAGCCTAAGGCTTTCGTGCTTATCATTTATCTCGCCAAGCAGTCACCTGCTTGATCTATCGACCTACCCCCCATGGTACTTACCGAAGTAAGATAAAGACGAGCAGCCTTTTCATATTTGCCCATGGTATATTTGGCCTTTCAACTTGCAGGGTTTACCTAGCACTAAAAATCACTTTTTAGTCTGGTGCGCTCTTACCGCACCTTTTCACCTTTTCCTTACCCTAAGGCAAGGTAGTTTACCTTTCTGCGGCACTTTCCGCAGGGTACAAATCTCTTTATACCCCCCAAGTTATTAGCTTGTGCAATGCTCTTTGTTGCCCGGACTTTCCTCCCCATTAAGAAATGAAGCGATAAGCCAGTATACGCTTTGCAAAGGTAGGTTAAACTATTTCAGAAAAACTTCCATGGCGCCAAAGCCATAAAGTTTGTATGAGGCTTCTGCTATTTCTAGGTTGTAACCTTGTTCAAATAACTCAACTAAATGATTTTTAAGTACGCCCTCACCTACTCCATGAATAAATACAATACGTCTATGATTTTTTTGTTGTGCCCAAGTTAACCATGTTTTTGCATGCCTTAATTGATATTGAAGGGCATTTTCTATAGTAATATCAGGATATTCATCAATAATGGCCTGTACATGTAAATCTACCTCAACAACGCCAAAAGCATTCTTTTTTGGAATAAAGCTTCTTGCCTTTCCGGATAAGGTTTGATACTCTTCTTGCCGACCTTGATTGATTTTTACTTTCTTGTTAGAGCTTTTAAAGGTTATGTTGTTTTGTTGATCGATGGACAATAATTCTTCCAAAGGAAATGGATATTCAAACCCATCACTTTCAACATAAGCTATACTACCTTTTACCTTTGTAATTATCCCTTCAACGGGGTCATTGAGTACTTTAACTTTATCGCCAACTTTAAATGCCATATGGAAAAAAATAAAAACCCTTGGAAACACTTAACTCAAAGCAAATTTACGAGTCGCCTTGGATTTCTTTACAAGTTGATGAAGTAATAAATCCGGCAGGAAAACCAAGCACCTACTCTATTACAAAATTTAAGAAGCTTGCCATTGGAGTAATTCCTATTGATAAAGATGGAAACACCTACTTAGTTGGACAATGGCGGTACCCATTCAATAAATACACTTGGGAAATACCCGAAGGAGGAGGCAGTTTTGAGGTAGAACCTGTAGAATCAGCAAAAAGAGAATTGTTGGAAGAAACAGGAATTACCGCAACAAATTGGGAAAAAATTTTGGAGATGGATATGAGCAACTATGCAACAAACGAGGTGGCCCACATTTTTGTGGCAACCAACCTTTCTTTTCAGCCTCCACAACCCGATGAAGACGAGGAAATTGAAGTTAAAAAAGTACCAATTGAAAAAGTTTTTGAAATGGTGATGAAAGGTGAACTTACAGATAGCTTGACTGTGGCGGGAATTATGAAATGGAAACTACTTCAAAATCATAAGTAATAGAGGTAAGGTTTAACGCCGAACTTAGAAAATTCGAGTGTTGGAAACGGTATTTTTATAAAACCAACATTCTTTAATACGGCATTCATAAAAGGATAACGCGTTCTAATCTTTCTTAATTCAATATCTAATGAAAGGTAACATTGCCGGTACCTATCAAAGTTTGGAATTATTGCTCCATCTTCGGTAAATTGAGGATTCTTGGTTTCACCAATCAAACCATCAGCACCATAACCCACCGCAATATTCAGCCAATCAGGAATTACATCTAAGGGCACTATTTTTTTCATCCCAAAAGAAAGCCAATAAGTTTGTCCATTGTAATCGCTGAATATTTGCTTTGGCCTACTGCCTCCAAACTGTTGAGGGTTATACCTTATAAACGCACTTTTTGAGGTAGATAACTTAAAGTTAATGGCATATGGGTCATCCCAAGTAGATTGGTACAATAGAAAACTTGCCCCTAATAAATTGGCCCCTAAATCGCCCCAAGAGGCACCATAATTTGAAGAGTTCCCATCAAAAATCTCGATAGATGAAATTGTTGCAAAACCAACAATGCTCCCTATAAAGGCTGCTTTTTTAAATTCTACACCTGCCCAACTATAAAGGTTCGAACTTATTTGACCAATCCGGTAAGTGGCAGTAAAATGGCCTACTTTATCTAGCCCCATCCAATGTGAATTGTCATTTCGCCAAAAAAAGTTTGTTTTTGGATAGCCCTGATACCAAATGTTATTCAACCCAGACATTGCTGCCGGGTAAGCAACTGCATGAAAAGCATTTACCCCCCAAGCTCGCCAAGGTGTATAAGTTGGTGCCGACTTAAAAACATTTGTTGTGTCACCAAACAATGTGATTTGTCCTATCCCATAAAATGAGATAAACAATGAAATAGCAAAAACAATAAGTCCTTTTTTCAATATAAGATTTATTTATACAGAAATAACAAATTAATATACCTGTAAATACAGAGTTTGTGAGAGTTCCCAACAAATAATTGATAGTTTTGTTAACGATATCAAACAGAATTAATAACAAAAAAATTTATTGAAAATGAGCGTTTTAGTAGGAAAGAAAGCACCAAGTTTTTCAGCAACTGCTGTAGTAAACGGTGAAGACCTTGTAGAAGATTTTTCATTAGACCAATACGTTGGTAAAAATCATGTGCTATTCTTCTTTTATCCAAAAGATTTCACATTTGTTTGTCCAACAGAATTACATGCTTTTCAATCTAAATTAGATGAATTTGAAGCAAGAGGCGTAAAAGTTGTTGCTTGCTCTACAGATACAGAAGAGTCTCACTGGGGATGGTTACAAATGTCTAAAGCAGATGGTGGCATTCAAGGAATTACCTATCCTATAGTTGCTGATACTTCAAAAACTATTTCAGCTAATTACGGTGTTTTGGCCGGTGATTATGATGTAGATGAAGAAGGCAATTTAATTGCTACCGGACCAATGATTGCGTATAGAGGTCTATTCTTAATTGACAAAGAAGGAACTGTACAACACCAAATCGTGAACAACTTCCCATTAGGAAGAAGTGTAAACGAAGCTTTAAGAATGGTTGATGCTTTATTACACTTTGAAGAAAAAGGTGAAGTTTGTCCTGCAAACTGGGAAAAAGGCCAAGATGCAATGAAAGATACTCATGAAGGAGTTGCTGATTATCTTGCAAGCCACTAATTAAAAATCAACACATAAAAAAAGCAGCTTCGATTTCTCGAAGCTGCTTTTTTTTAAATAAATTCAGGATTTATGAAATTGAATTTCTCACTTTTACTGTGTAATTCCTTATAGCTTTACCTACATTAACTCCTTCTTTTTCCATTTCTTCTTTTACCCAAATGGCAGCTAAAATATGGGTAAGCTGTTCTCCTTCATCTTCACCTTCTATTTCAATAGCCAAAGGTTTTTCTTCCATTAGATCTTCTTCTGCTTGTTTTAACTGCTCTACAGAATACTCGCTAACTATTTTTTTAATTACAGGTATTTGCATTTTATTGAATATTTTCAATCATTGCTACAACTTGATCTTCTTTAGACGTAGATTTTGCTTCTACCAACTCACCATTTTTAAAAGTGGCAAAAAAAGGTAGGTTATCTACTCCTGCCATTTTTCTAGCCAATTCATTTTCTTCAGCGTTAACATCTAAAAAGGTAACTCCTTCAAATCTTTCATCGCCTGATAACCTTCTGTATTTGGGCGCAAATAATTTACATGAACCACACCATCCGGCATAGTACTTTACAATTACCTTATCAAACTTTTCTAATTGCGATTTAAACTCGCTATCTGAACTTAATAATACTGCCATTTTTTAAAATTTTGATGCAAAATTAACGTGAAAGATTTTTAAATGTTTACCGATGGTATAAATAATGTCTATGGAGTTATCATAGTTTTTGGGGCTTTGCTTCTTCCCAAATTTCATCCATTTGCGCAAGGGTCATGTCATGCAGGTTTTTACCCAATGCTTTTGCCTTTTGCTCTAAATATTGAAACCTTGAAATAAACTTTTTATTGGTTTTTTCTAATGCCGATTCAGGATCAATATCAATAAACCTTGCGTAATTAATTATTGAGAAAAGCAGGTCGCCAAATTCATTTTCAATTTTTTCTTTAGATGCTGCCTCATTAATTTCAACCTTTAACTCATTAAGTTCCTCTTGAACTTTCTCCCAAACTTGCTCTTTGTTATCCCAATCAAAACCAACTCCCCTAGCCTTTTCTTGAATTCTATTTGCCTTTACCATTGCTGGTAAAGATTTAGGTACGCCTTCTAAAACAGACTTTTTACCTTCCTTCAGTTTTAGTTTTTCCCAATTAGCTTTTACCTCTTCCTCATCTTTAACCTCAACATCTCCATAAATATGAGGGTGACGATGTATTAACTTTTCACAAATTCCATTTAGGGCATCTGTAATATCAAAAGCACCTTTTTCGCTTCCAATTTTGGCATAAAAAACCATATGTAGCATAAGGTCTCCAATTTCTTTTTTTATTTCTTCTAAATCATTTTCTAGAATGGCATCTGCTAATTCATAGGTTTCTTCTATGGTAAGCTTCCTTAAGCTTTCCATAGTTTGCTTTCTATCCCAAGGGCATTTTTCCCTTAAATCATCCATAATATTTAGCAACCTTTCAAATGCGGTTAATCTTGGGTCCATTTTTATTGTTTGGGTAAATGTAGGGTTTAGAAAAGTGAAAAAGGCGCTGAATTAATACATTTACCAAAAGATAAAGTTTGAAAAGGCTTTTCCTCATTTTATTACTCTTTCCCTTAATTTCATTCAGTCAGCAGCAAGCAATTGAAGCCAATTATTATTATGGTTTTTTTTGGCCGCACCGCACAACAATGAGGCATATTGTAAATGATTATGCCAAAGGATTTAATGTTGCTTACGAAGCAAACTACACAAACTCACTTGCAAATAAGTACTACAACTCACCTGTTTGGGGCATTCAGTTTTTGTTTCTAAACCCCGGAAACAAGAAGGTTTTGGGAAACACCTACAGTTTAGTACCCTATTTAAGACTAAAATTAATTGATTATGAAAGATTTAACCTAACTACTAAGTTGGGCTTAGGCCTTGGATATGTGGAAAATACCTATAACCGAGAAACCAACTTCACCAATACAGCAATTGGTTCACATATAAATTTAAACGTCCACCTAAACATTGATGCTGCTTATGCTATAAGCCAAAACACTCACTTAAAAGCAGGGCTAAACTTTACCCATTTAAGCAATGGGGCAATGGTGCTTCCCAATTTAGGGTTAAACATACCCACCTTAAATATCGGCATAAACAGAGCCTTTGGCTATTCAGAATCTGAAGAGCTAATTGAACCAGCTAAAGATGTTTCTCCAAGTAAAAATTGGTTGGTTCATGTAAATTTTGGGATGCGAGAAGTTGAACCTAATTCTGAAAAGTTATTTCCAAATTATAACCTTTCTATTGAATATTTATCGCAAAAAAGTGCTGTAAACTCATTTTCAGGAATCGTTGATTTTTTCTATAAATCTACATTGTCTGAAAGAGCAAAAATTGATACGGGAATCACAAGAGGAATTTCAAGCTTTCAACTTGGTTTAATGGGCGCCTACCATAGAACAATAAACCCTATTGATATTTATATAGGAATGGGTATTTACTTAGTTGATGATGCCAAGTTTGATGGACTTTTTTATCACCGCTTAGGAATGAGATATTTACTAAGCGATAATTTGAATTTGGGTTTCTCAATTTACAGTCATTTTGCCAAAGCAGATCATTTTCAATTGGGAATAGGATATAAAATCAAATGAAAAATGTAATTGTTATACTATTTGTGTTCCCCTTCCTCTTTGTGATAGGTTGCAAAAAAGAAGGCTCTGGCTCTTGCTTTAAAGGA
>JAAZVO010000147.1 GCA_018623405.1 Crocinitomicaceae bacterium | reverse complement strand
GTAGCTTAACTGGATAGAGCACCGCACTACGGATGCGGAGGTTCGGGGTTCGAATCCCTGCAGGTTCACTAAAAAAGCAAAGCCTGATTGCAAGAGCAATCAGGCTTTTTAATTTGGAAAAAAGCGGAACTAGTTCCAGCTTTTTTCCAAATTAAAAAGCAATTGAAAGTGCAGCTTTCAAAAGGCTTTGCTTTCGGAATTCGGAACCAAAAGGGATCACGAGAGAAATCCCGTTTTTTATATGTTTCGATCACGAGAAATCGGGACCCTATACTCGGTGATACTCTCCTTGAAAAAAGAATTAAGAAAAGACATAACTGACCAAAATCACTCTCAAAAAAGAACTTCATCATATATTTTCCTGTATTTGTTTGGGATTATTACCAATTAATTTACAGGAGCATTTTGTAAAAAATGGATCACAGCAGGGCAATATTAGCAATAGGTAACTGCGGCAGACAAGATGATGGCTTAGGATGGGCCTTTGGCAATTTTTTGGAACAAGAAAATTTATTTTTTGGTGATGTTTTCTATCGTTATCAATTACAAATTGAAGATGCAGAGTTAATTAGTAAATACGACCATGTCTTATTTGTGGATGCATCTAGAAATCAATTGCCTAATGGGTTCGATTTTCAAACCTTAATACCTAATTACGAGTTTGTGCTTACTACCCGCGCTTTAGACCCTCAAACAGTGTTGTACTTAAGTGAATTTTTGTACGATCATAAACCCAATGCAGAGCTGTTACAAATTACAGGTCATCATTGGAATTTGGAGGAGGGGTTAACCAAAATTGGCAAGCAAAACTTACACAATGCTTTAAGCTATTTTCAAACTCAATATGAGTTGGTTAGGGTTTTTAAATAAAAAAAGCCTCCTAGCATACTGCCAAGAGGCTTTGAATGATAATAAATAAATCTTTATTGAACTTTTCTTTTAAAAATATAACGTGTTACGTAAATACCTTGTCCATCTTGACTTCCGGCATCGCTTTCAACACCGCTAACAACAAAAGCAAGCTCCCAGCCACTTGCGCCCATTTCGGTAAGTTTTGCTCCAATTACCGCATCGTTTGAGGCAATATTCTGAAAGTTTATACCAATTGGGCTAAAGAAGTTCAACAGCTTGGTTTCGCTTAGTTCATCAATTTTAATGTCTTTACGCTTTACTTTTCCTTGGTTAGAGTCTGTACCTCCATGTCTCTCGGTAGTAAAATCATCAGGATTTACTTCAGTTTTACTTTCTAGTAACCTAGATCTTCCTAATCCTGCAGGTATTATGGATTCTACAGAAGTTAATACTTTGTACTCATACGATTGTGCCGATAAATCGGTAAAAGTTAGGGCGACGATACCCAAGGCAAATAGTAGTTTTTTCATTTTTAAAGTTTTAAAAATTGAGTTAAAAAAATTCAGGTTAAATTTAAATTATTTATGGTTTAAAATTTCGCTGTAAAGCAAATCACATCTTTTTTTTAATGATTTTAATTTTAAAGGAAGTTTTACCGGTTCAGTTTCTCTTTTTTCAAAACCGGTTGAACGATGCACTCCTCGGTACCAATATTTTTCCCAAACGCCATCAATAGGTTTAGGTCCGGGCGTCCAACTTAACATCTTCTCGCTAAATTCAATATCTGTAAAATCACATAATTTTTTGAGTGTAACTTCAGTAGTGTTTTGCAAGTCAGCCGCTTCAATAATTAAAATAGGTTGATTTTGTGCTTTCAAGAATTCAATAATTTTTAGTTGATGCTCAAAAGCTAAATCAAGCAGAGTAGGGCTTTCAACTTGTTTTGTATATGAAACCAAAACCTCCTCAGGTTTTCTAGTTAAAATGATGTTTTTTAGTGGAAGCAAGAAGGCTAAATCTAATCCCTCAATGTGGTTGGCAATGTTTTTTGAAAAAGCATTGGTTTCGCTGTAGGTTTTGTCTATTACACTTTGGGCATTTGTTTCCATAACCTTTAAAGCTTCTTCTCTTGAGGGTCTCCAAACTCCGGTATGTTTTAAGAAATATCCAAATAATGGTTCATCAAAAACTTTTAAATCTCCTCTCGAAAAAAAACTATACATCAAAGCGCTTGATAGGTTTCTAGGTCCTGACCAAAGCGCAATGTGAGGCTTTGCTGTCATATTTCGTAATCTGTATTTAATTGAGTGCCATTTTTTGCTGCTTTATTATCCATTACGGTTCCAATGGCTAACCCAATGGCCAATCCTATGGGAATTCCTATTCCTAAAAACGCCATGTTTTCCATGGCAATACCAAAGGTGGTGCCTAGTGGTACACCAAAAGCTGCCATTCCCATAGCCAGCCATATATTTCTATAATATCCTTTCGGAGTAAGCTTTTCTTGCTTTACCAAAAGAGTTATGATTTTGTGATAATTTTTACGTGCTATTTTTCTAAGCGACTTAATATCATTGGTATTATTAATTTGGGTTACCCATTGGTTAATTTCAGTAATAACCTCTTCTTTAAGCTGTTTAGTTTTAAGTTCATCTAAAAGTTGGCTTAAGCTAACTAGCTTTTTCTCCAGCTTAGGTTCGTTCTCATACTTTAGTTTTTGGGTTAGGGGCAAAAGTTCCATCTAAGATTATTTTGATTCAATAATAATTATAAACCTATTGCTTTTTAAATTTAGTTTTGAAACATGAGATTACTATTATGGATGGTATTTTTTTGGGTGTGGTTTGCATCTTGCCAAACACCCAAAAATGCTGAAACCCAAAAAGCTACTGAAGAACAAACAAATATTAATCAGCCACCTCAGTGGGCAAGTGAAGCTATTTGGTATCAAATATTTGTAGAGCGCTTCAGAAATGGAAATCCAAATAACGACCCTACACTTTATTCCGTTAAAGAACAATTTGAAGACACTCCTGAGCATTGGACAATTACCCCTTGGGGCAATGATTGGTATAAACCCGATGCTTATTTCAGCGATTTAGAAAAAAACAATTTTGGCGCTTATGCTCAATACCGAAGATATGGCGGAGATTTAGAAGGTGTAATGCAGCAAATTCCTTACTTAAAGCAGTTAGGAATAAATGCCATTTATTTTAATCCATTAAACGATGCGCCAAGTCTTCATAAATACGATCCACGCTATTGGCATCATATAGATAGGTTTTTTGGTCCCAACCCGAAAAAAGACTCCACGCTAATGGCTAACGAAAACCCAATTGATGCCTCTAATTGGCCTTGGACCACTGCCGATTCTCTTTTTGTGGAGTTGGTAAAAGAGCTTCATAAAAACAACATTAAAGTAATTATGGATTACTCGTTTAACCACATAGGTATTAAGTTTTGGGCTTTTGAAGATGTAAAGCAAAATGGCCAAAACAGTGCTTTCAAAGATTGGTTTGATGTTGAGCATTTTGATGATCCTAATACTCCTGAAAACGAGTTTGATTACAAAGGCTGGATTGGAATAAAAAACCTACCTGAAATTAAAAAAGCCATTGTTGGGCAGGATACCATGTTTCCTTTTCAGGGAAATTTCTTTAGCCAATCTGCCAAACAACACATGTTTGCGGTTACCAAACGTTGGTTAGACCCCAATGGAGACGGTAACTTTAACGATGGAGTAGATGGCTACAGATTGGATGTTGCAGCAGAAGTACCCATAGGATTTTGGAAAGAATTTAGAAAACAAGTAAAAACAGTAAATCCAAATACTTATTTGATAGGCGAGGTTTGGTGGAAAAAGTGGCCTGATGACCTTATGAATCCTGCTTTGTTTTTGCAAGGCGATGTTTTTGATGCGGTGATGAACTACCGATGGTATCGCTCTGCGAGAAGGTTTTTCGCTAAGCCCGAAACTGCAATAGATGCAGAAAACTTAAAAATTCAGTTAGACACGCTTCAAAATGGATTTGATACTGCTTTTAGTTATGCTATGATGAATATGGCTGCATCTCATGATGTGCCAAGGTTAGCCACCTCTTTTGGAAATCGGAACAAGTATAAGTATCAATCAAAACCTCAAGATGATGAAAACTACTACGTTGGCCCTCCTAATGAGACTATCCTAGCGAATATCAAACTCTTTTTATTGCATCAATTCACCTATGTAGGTGCGCCTCAAATATGGTATGGAGATGAGGTTGGTATGTGGGGCGCAGATGACCCTGATTGCAGAAAACCTATGCTTTGGGATGATATTGATTATCAAGCTGAAACCAGTAGATATGATGGTAAAAGGGGAGAGGGTTGGAGTGTAAAAAGAAATGAGGAACTTTTTGCCTTTTACCAAATGCTAATTGAGTTTAGAAAAAGTTTCCCTACACTTTCTAAAGGAAAGTTAAAATGGGTTTTGGCGGAAGGTGATTTGTTAGCTTATGAAAGAAAATTGAACGGTGAAACTTTGTTGATTGTTATCAATAATTCTTACAAGGAAGTCTCTTTTAAATTAGAAAAATTGGTGAATGCAAAACCATTATTGTTAGGAATTGAACCAATAAACAGTTCTGTTTTACTGCCACCCAAAAGTGGAGAGGTTTTTTCAATTCAATAAAAAAGCCCAATAACTTATGCTATTGGGCTTTTAGGTTTTAATTTGAGCTTCAAATTACTTCACAACAAACTTTCCTTTCATCATGCCATAATGGCCCGGAAAAGCACAAATGAAATCGTATGTTCCTTTGGTAGGAGCAGCAAACTCAATTGTTACTTCTTCGCCGCCACCAATGGTTTTTGTTTTGGCAATAACATCGCCCTCTTTTCCTTCAGGTAAGTAATCATTTGCTTTGGCAGTTGCTGCTGCAGCCCCAAAATCCATAATATCTACACCTGGTTTTAACAAAGTCCAATTATGTCCCATACTTTCTACAGGCATAGTACCGGAATGCTTTAGGGTTAATTTCACTGTTTGACCTTCCCAAACCTCCATGCGGTCTAGGTCAAACTTCATCATGTCGTCTCCTTCAATAGTTAGTTCGGCTATTTCAGGAAGATCGGCAGGTCTTTCAACTACCTTTTCTTTAGGAGCAGAGTTAATCATTGATTTTGGTTTCTCCTTTGTCGTATCGCTTTTAGTTTCTCCGCCTCCACAACTTGCCAATATGAATGAAATGGCAAAAATTCCTATCGTTTTTTTCATTTCTTGTTTTTAAATGTTTTAATCTTTAACAGGGCATTCTTCCCGATTATTTCTTAAAACTAACAATGCAAATTGCTCCAATGTTTCATTTCAAAACAAACATTGAAACTAGAAAAAAATGATTCATATATATAGGGCTAATAAAGTTAAAAACATGATTAATTAACTTTGAAGAATGCAAAGGATATTAATTGTTAACGGCCCTAACTTAAACTTACTTGGTAAACGCCAACCTGAAATATATGGCTCTAGAAGTTTTGAAGATTATTTTGAAGAGTTATCAGGTAAATTCAATGGTTTTGAATTGGAATATTTCCAATCAAACGTTGAAGGGGAACTAATCAACAAATTACAACAAGTTGATGGCAGGGTTGAGGGAATAATTTTAAATGCAGGAGGGTACACCCATACATCTGTTGCAATTGCAGATTGCTTGGCCACAATTAAAACGCCATTTGTTGAGGTTCACATCTCAAACATTCATGCAAGGGAAGAGTTTAGAACCAAAAGTCTTACAGGCAAAAATGCAAAGGGTATAATTACAGGTTTTGGTCTTTATGGCTACGAGATGGCACTTAAATACTTTTTGGAAAAGTAAAGGCTAAATTTTAATTCTCTTTTTTAAATCGTTTATTGATTTTCTAAGGTTATCAGCACAAGGCTTACACATGCCATAATGTGCTTTTAAGGTGGTGCCTTCAATTTTTCTTTCTTTTAACGCATCCACTAGTTCCATCCATTCTCCGCCAACATTTATGCGATTGCAATATGAACACATCGAAAAGCCGGCTTGCGCCATTATTGCAATAATTTCGGCAGTAAAACCTTCTTCTTTTGTTTTTTCGCGCAGTAAAATATTGTGGAAGGCAATGCCATCATCCATTAAAGGAAAGAGCTGCATTTCTAAAAATCTCATTTTCTCAGGGCTATCGCACCTAAATGAAATATGCACTGCCTCTTTAGTTATCCTAACAGCATTAATAAGCTCTTTGTATAGGTTTTTTACCAACCCATCTGAAATATAATCCCAAATTGGTTTACCCAAAACACTATTTACCAAGTGGCTGCTATCATTTTCAACGGCAAACTCATTCCAACTTTTGTTTACGTGGAATATCTTGTCGTCTTTATCAATATGATATACGTAAACTTTATCTGACATGCTAGCAAAATAAATTATTGGTTTTCTTGAAAAAGATGACAACCATCACTTCAATTGCTGACTTTCTTCAACATTTTCAAAAACCAAACTTTTCCTTTTCTTTGAGGCTTAACTGAGGAAAAGTAGCTTATGATTACCAACGATGCGATTGTTTTAGGATTATTAATGGTGTTGTTAGGCGGTATATTTTATACTGCTTCCAATCCAAAATTTGCAAAGTTTTATAAAGTAGTTCCCGCCTTATTACTTTGCTATTTTTTGCCTAGTTTGCTAACTACCACAGGTTTGGTAGACCCTAAAGAATCTAAACTATATTTTGTTGCTTCTCGATATTTTCTGCCAGCAAGTTTGGTTTTGCTTACGCTCAGTATTAACCTTAAAGAGGTTTTTAAACTCGGGCCTAAAGCGCTAATTATGTTTTTTACGGGCACCTTGGGGGTTGTTCTCGGTGGGCCCATTGCCATATTAATAACTTCTGCATTT
>JAAZVO010000146.1 GCA_018623405.1 Crocinitomicaceae bacterium | reverse complement strand
AGAAGGTGAATGGAAATTTTACTACGAAAGTGGAAAGCCAAAAGAGATTTCAAATTATGAGAATGGCTTTTTACATGGCGAAGTAAAAATGTTTTTTGAAAATGGAAAGCTTTTTTCAGTAGGTTACTTTAATTACGGTAAGCAAGATTCAATTTTTAAGATGTATTATCCTACAGGCAAAATAAAGCTTATCGGTTATTTTAATGAAGATGAAAAAGATTCATTGTGGAGTTATTTTTTTCCGGACTCAATAATTTGGAAAAAATTTTATTATAAAAATGGTAAAGAATACCTAATTCAGTTTAATTCCAATACAGGTGAAAAGCAAGTAAGTAATGGTAACGGAAAAAGAATAGAATATTACGAAAGCAACGCAATTAAGCATTCAATACCTTACCAAGACTCACTAAAGCAAGGGTTAGCCAATTATTACTTTAAAGACGGTGTTTTACAAAAGACAGGCAATTATTTGCGAGGTGAAAAAACTGGAAATTGGAAATCCTATTATCCCAATCAAAAATTATTTAAAAATGAGAATTATGCCGAGGACACTCTAAATGGCGAATATTTTGAGTTTTTTTCTTCAGGTAAAGTCAGTATATCCGGCTATTACATAAAAGGCCAAAGGGATAGTTTGTGGAAATGGTTTTTGCCGGAAGGCTCAAAAAAGATGGAAGGTAAATTCAAAGATGGCGAACAACACGGGCTTTGGACATATTATCATGAAAATGGAAAAGAAGAAAGTGAAGGCCTTTTTTATAAAGGAAAAAAACAAGGAGAATGGCAATTTTGGTATCCCGATGGTCAATTGTGGCGACGTGGAGGATACATAAATGATAATAAGGAAGGTTTTTGGCAAACCTTTTTTGAAAGTGGTCAAAAACTGCAAGAGGGGAATTACCTCCAAAATAAACCAAATGGCTTATGGAAATCTTGGTATGAAAACGGAAAACCAAAAGACCAAGGCAGCTATACTGAGGGCAAAATGGACGGCGAATGGAAGGGGTGGTTTTCTAACGGAAAACTCAATTACTCAGGAACTTTACAGGACGATTTGAAACAAGACCTTTGGGAGTTTTATTACGATTCAGGCAAAATGCGAGAAAAAGGAACCTATAAAAATGGAATGAAGGATGGTAGCTGGGTTTATTATTTCCCATCAGGAAAAATAGAAAGAGAAGGAAATTACAAAGAAGAAAATAAAGAGGGCAAATGGCTTTTCTACTATGAATTTGGATCAGTACAAAGAGAAGATAATTATAAAGAAAACAGATTAAACGGTAGCTCTACAATGTTTTATCCTAATGGAAAAGTTATGGTTGAGGCAAAATATGCAAATGGACTACCAACAGGAAAGTGGAAATTTTATGATGATTCAGGTAACCTTACTAATGAACGTTCATTTTAGCAATTGATTTTCAGATAATAATTATTGTATATTTGCATTGAATTTATAAAGAGGGGCTTGCCCCTCTTTTTTATTACCATGATATTTCAAGATCAAATAGAAAAATTAATTTCAGATAAGCTTCAGGGTACTGATATTTTTTTGGTTCATTTGAGCATTGCAAGTGGTAATAAAATTATTGTTGAGGTAGATAAAGCTCCATCAATAACCATAGAGGAATGTGTTGAAATATCTAGGCATATAGAAAATAACCTTGATAGAGACACAGAAGACTTTGAACTCAAAGTGTCTTCACCAGGTTTAGATAAACCACTAAGGCACCCATTACAATACAAAAAAAATGTGGGCCGTAGTTTAAAAGTAACTTCAGATGATGAAGCTTTTAAAGGTGAATTAATTGAGTTTGAAAATGATGCTATAACACTAAGGTGGAACGAAAAAGTAAAAGAACAAGGTAAAAAGAAGAAAGTATTAAAGACTTTTGAAAAACAATTTAAAATAGATAATATCAAAGAAGCAAAAGTTGTTGTTTCGTTTTAACATTTTAAGCAATGGATACAACCGAATTAATTGAATCGTTTTCGGAATTTAAAGAATTCAAAAACATTGATAGGGTTACCATGATGAACATCCTTGAGGATGTATTCAGAAATATCATCATAAAAAAATATGGTGATGATTCTAACTACGACATTATCATTAACCCCGATAAGGGAGACCTCGAAATGTGGAGGAACAGAGAAATTGTGCATGATGGAGAAGTGGAAGATGATAATAAAGAAATTGCATACTCTGATGCTATAAAAATCGAACCCGACTTTGAAATTGGTGAAGAAGTTTCTGAAGAGGTTTTCTTAGAAGACTTCGGAAGAAGAAACGTATTGGCAATAAAACAATTTTTAGCTTCTAAGATAAACGACCTCGAAAAGGATAGTATCTACAAAAAATACAAAGACAGGGTTGGAGAAATTGTTACAGGTGAGGTATATCAAGTATGGAAAAAAGAAATTCTAATTCTTGATGATGAAGGCAATGAATTGCTTTTACCTAAGTCTGAGCAAATTCCATCAGATTATTTTAAAAAGGGAGATAACTTAAGAGCAGTGGTTTCTAAGGTAGATATGAAAAACACAACTCCGGTTATCATTCTATCAAGAACATCACCCGTTTTCCTTGAAAGGTTATTCGAAATGGAAGTTCCCGAAATATTTGATGGTTTAATTACCTTAAAAAATATTGTTAGAGAGCCTGGAGAAAGAGCAAAAGTAGCTGTTGAGTCTTACGATGACAGGATTGACCCGGTTGGAGCTTGTGTTGGTATGAAAGGAAGCCGTATTCACGGAATTGTTAGGGAACTTAGAAATGAAAACATTGACGTAATTAACTTTACCGCAAATAGTGAACTTTTCATTCAAAGAGCACTAAGTCCTGCAAAAATTACTTCAATAAAAATTAACCATGAAACTAACCATGCTGATGTTTTCCTAAAGCCAGACCAAGTTTCGCTTGCAATAGGAAAAGGTGGACATAATATTAAATTGGCTTCTAGGTTAACTAGCTTCGAAATTGATGTTTATCGCGATTCTGAAGAAGATGTTGAAGACGTAGATTTAGAAGAATTTGCAGATGAAATAGAACACTGGATAATTGACGAACTTAAGGCTATTGGCTGCGATACGGCAAAAAGTGTTTTAGATTTATCTAAAGAAGACCTAGTAAAAAGAACCGATTTAGAAGAAGAAACTATCGAAGAAGTTATCGCGATTTTAGAGGCTGAGTTTGAATAACTAAATTTGCAGCCTTTTTGAATTTGTAAATTATATATGGCAGTACCGAAAAGATTAAGTAAAGTAGCTAGAGAATTAGGAGTAGGGGTTAATACTATTATTAGCTTCCTTCAAGATAATGGTGTTGAGGTTGATAAAGGCCCTAACACCAAGATTGATGATGCCGTATATAATATGTTGCTAGATGAATACCAAGCAGATAAAGCAACAAAAGAAAAATCTGAAAAGCTTCAACATAATAAAATAGTAAGGGAAACAATTTCCCTTACCGATAAGTCATCTTCTGAAGAAGAATCTACAGAAGATGATTTTACTCCTGATACTTCTGAAACTGTTAGAATAAAAACTAACATAATTACTGAAATAGTTCCTGAAGAGGAAGAAACCCAAAAAGAGGAGGTAAAAAAGGAAGAGCCAATAGAGGAGAAGGTTGAAGAAAAACAAGAGGTTGTCGCAATAGAAGAGGAGCCCAAGGTTGAAGAAGAAAAAGTTGTTGAGCCTGAGGAAGAAACCGGTTCAAGGCCTAAAATTAAGGGCAAGATTGACCTAGAAAAATTTGCTAAGAAACCATCCAAAGAAAAGGTTGAAGCAAAAAATGAAACTCCAAAAGAAGAGGTTAAAAAAGAAGAGCCAAAAGAGGAGAAGGTTGAAGAAAAGCCAAAACAAGATGCGCCTGGAGAAATAAAAACTGTTGTTGAAAAGTTAACAGGACTTAAAGTTTTAGGTAAAATTGAAATTAAAGAAGAAAAGAAACCGCCTAAAGATAAAAAGCCTAAGCCTATTGCTTCTTCCTCAGAAGACAAGTTAAAGGATCGTCAAGGAAGAAGAAAAAGGAAAAGAATTGGAACCTCTACCGATGGCGGTAAAAAAGGAAAACCAAAAAAGAAACAGGAGGTTAAAGAGCTCGATGAAGCGGAAATCCAAAAAGAAATTAAAGAAACGCTTGCTAGGTTAACCAGCGGGGGAAAATCTAAAGGTTCAAAATACCGTAAAGCAAAAAGAGATGCTGCAAGTGAGCAAGCTCAAAAACAACGTGAGGAGGAAGAACTTCAAAAAGGCGTTATTAAGGCTACTGAATTTATTTCAGTTAGTGAAATTGCTACGCTAATGGACGTTACTGCTAATGAAGTAATTGCCGCCTGCATGGAGCTTGGAATGTTTGTGAGTATAAACCAAAGGTTAGATTCTGAAACCATTAACTTAATTGCTGAAAACTTTGGCTTTGAAGTAGAATTTACCACAGATGAGGTAAATGAATCTAATTTGGTAGAAGAAGATAACCCTAAAAATCTTTCAGAAAGACCTCCAATTGTAACTGTAATGGGTCACGTAGATCATGGTAAAACCTCATTGCTGGATTACATTAGAAAAGAAAATGTTATTGCCGGTGAAGCAGGAGGAATTACCCAGCATATAGGTGCCTATAGTGTTGAGCTTGACAATGGAAAACTAATATCTTTCTTAGATACTCCGGGGCACGAAGCATTTACTGCTATGAGGTCTAGAGGTGCGCAAGTAACAGATGTTGTAATTATTGTTATTGCAGGAGATGATAGCGTGATGCCTCAAACCAAAGAAGCAATAAACCACGCTCAAGCAGCGGGTGTACCAATAGTATTTGCCTTCAATAAAATGGATAAGCCTGGCGCAAACGCAGATAAAATTCGCGAAGAGCTTTCTCAATTGAACATTCTTGTTGAAGATTGGGGTGGTAAATATCAATCTCAAGAGATTTCTGCAAAAACAGGAATGAATGTTTCTGAACTTTTGGAAAAAGTATTGTTAGAAGCTGAATTATTAGAACTAAAAGCAGATCCAAAAAGACGTTCTAATGGTACTGTTATAGAAGCATCTTTAGATAAAGGAAAAGGTTATGTAACCACTGTTCTTGTGCAAGGTGGAACCTTAAAAATTGGAGATATTATTGTTGCAGGTCCTTATATGGGGCGCGTAAAAGCCATGGAAAATGAGCGTGGCTCGAGAATAAAAGAGGCAGGCCCTTCTATTCCAGTAAGTATTCTTGGATTGAATGGAGCACCAAACGCTGGTGATAAATTCATCGTTTTTAAAGACGAAAAAGAGGCTAAAGCAGTTGCAAACAAACGTGAGCAATTAATGCGTGAACAAGGAGTGAAAACTCAGAAACACATTACGCTTGATGAAATTGGAAGGCGTCTAGCTATTGGAGACTTCCAAGAGTTAAATATTATTCTTAAGGGTGATGTGGACGGTTCAGTAGAAGCTTTGGCAGACTCTCTACAGAATTTATCTACTGAAAAAATTCAAGTAAACATTATTCATAAATCTGTAGGTCAAATCTCAGATTCAGATGTGCTATTGGCATCAGCATCTAATGCAATTATTGTAGGGTTTAATGTAAGGCCATCTGGTAGTGCTAGGAAATTGGCTGAAAAAGAAGAAATCGAAATAAGACAATATTCAATTATTTACCAAGCTATTGAAGAGGTTAAAGATGCCATGGAAGGTATGCTTAAACCTACTACAGAGGAGCAAGTAATTGGAAATATTGAAATTCGAGAAACATTTAAAATTACTAAAGTGGGCACAGTTGCCGGATGTTATGTGACTGACGGAAGAGTTCACCGAAATAGTAAAATCCGCTTAATTAGAGATGGTATTGTAAAATATCAAGGTAATTTAGGCTCTCTTAAGCGTTTTAAAGATGATGTTAAAGAGGTAAAATCAGGTTACGAATGTGGATTGAATATTGAAAATTACAACGATATCAAGGTTGGTGATCAAATAGAAGTTTACGAAGAAGTAGAAGTGAAACAAACACTTTAATCTAATACTGCTTTAATTCTATTTTGGGAAGATTAATATTGTCTTTAACAATAAAAGCATTAGGAAACTCCTCTTCTATCAATCTTAAATGCTGTTCTGCCTCAAGGCGAGTTCGGAAATCACCTACTCTTATTTTAAAGTTTGGCGTTTGAAATACTAAGTAAGAGGGAATTTCAGGGTAATCTTTTACATATTCAGACTGAATAGTTCTTGCTTCATTTTTACTGCCAGGTCCTGAACCATAAAAAATTTGTATTCTAAAACCGCTTATTAAAGGATTTGCCTCCGAAATACGCAAATCTTTTTCCATAAGTTCATCTAACCTTTCTGTACTTGAAAGTGTTACCTTTTCATTTGGTTGCTTTTTGTAAGTTGAATTGTTCGCTTGAGTTTTTTTCGGGTAAACAGTCCAATCACTACTTTCTTGACCAACCGCAGGCCAAAAACTTGCGGCTACTAATCCTATTGTAAAAAGTATATTTTTCATTAATGCAATATTATTCATATTTGAAGATTTAGCATTTCTATGTCTTTGTTTATTAGTGAATAAATAATTTGCTTATTTAGACTTGTTCTAAATTAGAGAGCCCTTTTTCGATTTTCTTTGCTATCTCAAATACCATAAGGCGTTTGTGTTAAATTTGCGACCGTTTAAAGTACCCTTTTGGGACAAAATTTTAAGCTAAATTGCTGATTATGAGTAATTCTTATTTCTCAAATAGAATACCAAAGATTTTAAAACTTTCCTTTTTTCTT
>JAAZVO010000145.1 GCA_018623405.1 Crocinitomicaceae bacterium | reverse complement strand
TTGTAATCTGTAATAATTTTACCTAAGTCATCAGCAACACCTAAAACATAAGATAAGTCTGCGCTTCCATCTTCTCCCGGAGGGGTTGGTAATGCTAAAAAGATTAAAACTGAATCTTTTACAGCTTCCTCTAGGTTAGTAGTAAAACTTAATCTTCCTTGTTCGATGTTTCTTTCAAATAAAACCTCAAGTCCGGGCTCGTAAATTGGAATTTGCCCGTTTTTCATTTTTTCTACTTTCTTTTCATCAATGTCAACACAAATAACATTGTTTCCTGTTTCGGCTAAACAAGTACCGGTTACTAAACCTACATATCCTGTTCCTACAACAGCTATATTCATCCTTTATGATTTAAAATAATTAATAACAGTATTGGTAATTTTATCTAATTGCTCATCAGTTAATTCAGTATGCATAGGCAATGAAATAACTCTTGAACATAAATCTTCAGTTAGCGAAAGGTCTGTATTAACCTGGTATTGCTGAAATCCTTTTTGTTTATGGATAGGAATGGGGTAATAGATGTTTGATGGTACCCCATTTTCATTTAAATGCTTCATTAATCCATCTCTATGCTCCTGTGTGTCAACAACCATGGTGTATTGATGGAAAGTATGATTTGAGTGCTTTGCCCTAAAGGGTACGGTTAATTGATCTACATTTTGGAAAGCTGCATCATAATAACCTGCCGCATATTGCCTTGCATGAATGTAACTATCGAGATGCTTAAGTTTAATGTCTAATATAGCTGCCTGAATAGTATCTAGTCTAGAATTACAACCAATAATATCATGTTGGTATTTAACTTTTTGACCGTGATTGGCTATCATCCTGATTTTAGCAGCCAAATCATCATCATTTGTAAACATAGCACCACCATCTCCAAAAGCGCCTAAGTTTTTCGATGGAAAAAATGAAGTTGTACCCATGTGTCCAATACAACCTGCTTTTTTCATTGAGCCGTCCTCAAAATAATGCTCAGCATTTATAGCTTGGGCGGTATCTTCAATTACTGTAAGGTTGTGCTTTTTTGCAAAATCTAGAATGGGTTGCATATTAGCACACTGACCATATAAATGAACAGGAATAATTGCTTTTGTTTTTTCAGTAACAACCTCTTCCAATTTATTTACATCTATAGTAAATGTTTGAGGATCTACCTCAATGAACTTAGGGGTTAAGTTGAGTAAAGCAATTACCTCTGCAGTAGCAATGTATGTGTAACTAGGGGTAATAACTTCATCTCCGGGTTTTAAATCTGCGGCCATTAACGCAATTTGGAGCGCATCAGTTCCATTGGCTACAGGTATTACATGTTTTACGCCCAACTTATTTTCTAGGTTGTTAGTAAAGTTTTTAATTTGCTCACCGCCAATAAATTGACCTGATCTAATCACATCTATTACTGCGGTGTTTATTTCGTCTTCAATCTTATGATATTGAGAGAGAAGATCAACAAGTTGGATATTACTCATAATTAGTCGAAAAATGAGGGCGAATATAACTAAATTTGAACCGATAAAAACTGACATTTCTCAATGATAACAAGGCTTTTACGACCACTTTTTTGTTTAATATTTATTTCATCTATCGGGCCAAAACTTTCCGCTCAAGTAAATGTCAGTGATTCTGCGGTATTCGCGCCTTTATTTCATGCCACAGTTGGTTTTCATCTCCCCTCGGGGGATTTAGAATCCCGTTTTGGGAATTTTGCAACCTTAGGTGGTGGAATGGTTTTTAAAACCAAAAAGAACCTTTTGTGGGGAGTAGAAGGCCACTTCCAATATGGCAATCAAGTTAAAGAAACATCGATGTTGAATTGGCTAAGGGCCAATAATGGAGAAATAATCAATTTAGCAGGAAGGTATGCTAGCGTATTTTATTTTCAAAGAGGAATTGATGCTTGCTTTACCGTAGGAAAAATTATTCCTGTTTTTGGTCCAAATAAAAATTCAGGTATTAGAATAAACTTTGGTGCCGGGTACTGGCAGCATCGTGTAAAAATAGAAGATGCCGAAGGTGGAGTTTTCTATTTAAGAGATGAGTATTTGCCGGGTTTCGATAGAAAAACTGGTGGTTTATTGCTTAAAGAATATGCAGGCTATCATCATCAAGGTGACACAAGAATTGCCAATTTCTCACTAGGATTTGAATTTAACCAAGGTTTTACACGAAGTCTTCGAGATTTTAATTACGATACACAAACCTCAGATCAATCCCAACGGTTAGACCTTTCATTTGGCTTGAGGTTAAGTTGGATAATTCCTTTTTACAAAAAGACTCCTCAAGAGTTCTACTATTATTAATGAGGCAGCTTTACACCTTTGGAATTCGCCTTTATTGGCTAGTGGCAATTTTGCTTTATCCATTTAATACCAAAGCAAAAAAGTGGGTTTTTGGTAGGCTGAATTGGCGAAATAACTTACCACCCAAAACTTCAAAAAAAAGGGTTTGGTTTCATTGTGCCTCTTTAGGAGAGTTTGAACAGGCAAGACCAACAATTGAAAAAATTGCCGGACCCGACATTGATATTATTTTGAGTTTTTTCTCGCCATCTGGTTATGAGATTAGGAAGAATTACGAATTAGCCTCGTATGTATTTTACTTACCTATTGATACTCCCATAAATGCAAAAGATTTAATTGAAGGATTACAACCAAGCTTGATGGTTTTTGTAAAGTATGATGTTTGGCCAAACTTGCTGAAAGAAGCCCATCGCAAAGCAATTCCTGTCACTTTAATTTCAGCTGTATTTAGAAAAGATCAAATTTATTTTAAAACATGGGGTACTTTTTTTAGAAATGCCTTGAAATCTTTGAATACCATATTTGTTCAAGACGAAAATTCTAAAATACTGTTAAGTAAAATAGGTGTTGAGTCGAAAATTGCCGGAGATGTTAGGTTTGATAGAGCACAGGAAGTGCTAAACTCAAATTTTGAAGATGATTTTTTAGATAGCTTCTGCGCTGAAAGCACAGTGTTGGTATTTGGGTCAACCTATAATGTTGAACACCATTGGTTAAAACATTTGATAGCTGAACTAACGGCATTAAATAATTCTATCAAAGTAATTATTGCTCCGCATCAAGTTGATTCAGACCATTTACACGAGGTAAAAAGCCATTTTCCTAACGCATATTATTATACCAAGCACAAAGAAAAAACACCAAAATTTGAATCAAAGGTTTTGGTATTAGACACCATTGGTTTATTAACCTTTGTATATCGATATGCAGATTTAGCCTATGTTGGAGGTGGATTTGGTAAAAGCCTCCATAACGCTTTGGAGGCTGCCGTATATGGTATTCCTGTAGTTGTAGGCCCTAATCATATCAGATTTCCTGAAGTAGATGAAATGGAAAAGTCTGCCGGAATAATTCAAGTTAATAATCAAGCAGAATTCAAAAGAACCATCACTTCATTTTGCAAGGCCCCAAAACAATTTATCCAAAAAGGAAAACTCAATAAATCCTTTATGGAAAATAGGGCAGGGGCTTCTCAAAAAATTGTTGAAGAAATTCAACAAATTTTAAATCCCTAAAAGCCAAGCAAAAATTAAAGGAGCAACAATTGTTGCATCGCTTTCAATAATAAATTTTGGTGTATCAATATCTAATTTGCCCCAAGTTATTTTTTCGTTTGGCACCGCACCGGAGTATGAACCATAGCTAGTTGTAGAATCTGAAATTTGGCAGAAATAACTCCAATAAGGAATATTTTCTTCTTCTAAATCTTGGTGTAACATGGGTACTACACAAATCGGAAAATCGCCGGCTATTCCACCGCCAATTTGAAAAAACCCAATACCTTCTTTTGGCGTTGTATTTTGTTTGTACCAGTCGGCCAACCAAATCATGTATTCAATACCCGATTTTACAGTACTTGGCTTGTTGAGTCCTCTTATGCAATGGGCAGCAAAAATATTTCCCATGGTAGAATCTTCCCATCCCGGACAAATAATGGGTAAGTTTTTCTCAGCCGCAGCCAACATCCAAGAATCTTTTGGGTCAATTTCATAATACTGTTCCAAATCTCCTGAAAGCAACATTTTATACATGTATTCATGCGGAAAATATCTTTCGCCATTAGCTTCAGCAGTTTCCCATTGTTTGGCGATGTTGTGCTCCAACCTTCTAAAAGCTTCTTCTTCAGGAATACAAGTGTCGGTTACTCTATTTAATCCATCTTGCAGTAAATCCCATTCTTCCTTAGGTGTTAAATCGCGATAGTTTGGAACTCTTTTATAGTGAGAGTGAGCCACCAAGTTCATAATATCTTCTTCTAAGTTGGCACCTGTACAGGAGATTATCTGCACTTTATCTTGCCTAATCATTTCGGCTAAAAGTTTGCCCATTTCGGCTGTGCTCATTGCCCCGGCAAGGGTAATCATCATTTTTTTGCCTGAGGCTAAATGGTCTTCGTAGGCTTTTGCGGCATCAACAACAGATGCAGCATTAAAATGCAAGTAATATTTTTTAATGAATTCTTCAATTTTCATGATTTTATTTTTTGTTGTGAAAGTATTCTGCCAACATTCTGTAATATAATTTGGCAGCTAAAAAGTCTGATGCCTTGGCATTTGGATTTGGGCACAATTCGTTTAAGTCGAAGCCTTTAACATCACAATTACGGAATACTTTTTTTAATAACCCCATTACTTGATACCAAGTTAATCCTCCAGGTTCCGGAGTTCCTGTTGAAGGCATAATAGATGGATCGAAAGCATCGAGGTCTATAGTGATGTAAACATTTTTTGTACAAAGTGCCAAAACATCATCTATCCAAGTAGAGTTGGTTTTAATATCATGCGCAAAAAACACTTTGTTTTTATCCATGTATTGAAGTTCTTCAGTATCCATACTTCTTATACCTACTTGAATTAAGTTGGTATTTTTTTGAGCATCGGCAAGTGCACATGCATGATTACATTTACTGCCATGGTATTCTTGCCTAAGGTCTGAATGGGCATCTATCTGAAGTACAGTAAGGTCTTCAAATTTTTCATAAAAAGCTTTAATCGCACCAATACTTATGGAGTGTTCGCCACCAAAAAGTGTTACCAATTTTCCTTGCGAAAGATAATTTTGTGTGGTTTGGTAAACGGCATCACACATTGCTTCTGGAGAACTATTTTCAGTTTCCGCATCTGCTAGGTAAACACCATTTTCATAGGGCACACTATCAGTTTCAATATCATATAACTCCATGTTGGCAGAGGCATCTAAAAATGCTTCAGGTCCTTTATCGGCTCCTTTTATCCAAGTGCTTGTTCCATCATAAGGCACGGGAATAAGCACAACTTTAGAGGTTGCTAATTGTGCAAATTCATCTTCAATTCCTGCGTAATTCATTATTGATATCCTAAAATTGATAACATCTTTTCTACTTTTTGTTCTTCTGCAAAAAGTTGAGTGGTAACGTTTCCATTTTCATCTTTATTAATTACCACGTGTTTAGGGGCGGGTGTTAGGCAATGTTGTATTCCCCCATACCCTCCAACAGATTCTTGATAAGCACCCGTGTGAAAAAAGCCAATGTACTGAGGCAATTTGGGTTGGTATTGAGGTAAATAAACGGCATTAGAATGTTGTTCGGAGTTGTAATAGTCATCACTATCGCAAGTAAGTCCACCTAAAAAAACACGCTCATACGGCAAATCCCAATTGTTAATGGCAAATAAAATAAACCTTTTGTTTATGGCCCAAGTATCCGGTAGGGTGGTCATGAATGATGAATCAATCATGTTCCACTTTTCTCTATCGTTCTGTTGTTTTTGGCCTAAAATGGAGTAAAATACAGCTCCGGACTCCCCTACCGTGTAAGAACCAAATTCAGTAAAAATATTTGGTTCTTTTACTCCTCGCTCGTTACACATTGTTTTAATCTGCGTTACGATTTCCTCAATCATATACTCGTAATCATAATTAAAATTTAGCGATTGCTGAATGGGGAAACCACCACCAATATTTAACGAGTCTAACTCAGGACAAACCTCTTTTAAATTACAGTAAACAGAAACACATTTGGCTAATTCGTTCCAATAGTAAGCTGTATCTTGTATTCCTGTATTAATAAAGAAGTGCAACATTTTTAATTCTAACCATGCTTTATCCTGAATTTGATCAATGTAAAAAGGTACAATATCCTTGTAGCCAATTCCGAGCCTTGAGGTATAAAATTCAAATTTTGGATCTTCTTCCGATGCTATTCTAATACCAAATCGAAGTTTTTCGTTTACTAAGTTTTGATAAGTATTTAATTCAGCCTTGTTATCTATGATGGGGTAGAGGTTTTCAAACCCTTGGTTTATTAGATTTGCAGACTTTTCAATATAGGTTTGTTTTTTATACCCATTGCAAATAATGAACTGACTTTTATTAATTTTTCCTTTTTCATAAAGCTTTTCTATAATATCAATGTCGAACCCAGAAGATGTTTCAATATGAACATCGTTTTTTAAAACTTCATCTAAAACAAATGAAAAGTGGGAGCTCTTGGTACAATAGCAGTAATTGTAATTGCCTTTGTAATTATGCTTTTTAATAGAATTTTCAAATAGGTTCCTAGCCTTTTGTATTTGACTTGAAATTTTTGGCAAGTAGGTAACTTTTAGTGGGGTTCCATACTTTTCGATTATTGAGGTTAAATCTAAATCGAGCCAAGAAAGATTGTTGTTATTTACTTTAAAGTCTTCTGTAGGGAAGTCGAAAGTTTGTTCAACAAGGTCAGCGTATTTATTCTTCATTTAAGCTATTAAACTAAAGAA
>JAAZVO010000144.1 GCA_018623405.1 Crocinitomicaceae bacterium | reverse complement strand
GATTCAAATGTTTGTGGATCAACTTCCCGGATTGTTAGAAAAGTTGGAATTGGCATTGCAAGAAGAAGCCTATGAGTCATTTGGAATAACCGCCCATTCAATGAAGCCCTCTGTGGATATGCTTTGCGATGAAGACTTAAGGAAATTGGTTAGAATACTAGAAGAAAAAGGAAAAGAAAAATCAGGAACAGATACTTTAGTGGATGATTTTAATTAATTTAAAGAAAAAATGCTAAATGCATCCTATCAGCTTCAAACAGACTTTTTGAATTAGTGGTTTAAAACATCTTCCAACTCTTCCACTTCAAAGTGAATATCATCTTCCCCTACTTGATCAAAAGGGTTTTCTAAGTGCTCTTGTAGGTTATCTAAACTTACTAAAATAATGCTGTACAGAATGGCAATGATGTAGGCCATGTTGTGATAAGGAAAATCAAAATAAGTATAAGCTGAATAGGGACCATACAGAACAGGAAATGAGTATATAAAAATTTTACTGTAAGCCCTTAATGTTAGCGGGGTTCGGTAAAAAAAGATGTTTCTTACTACTCCATAACTAATCATCATTTTACTTACGTATTGGTGCATTCTTGAGAGCTCGCTGCCGCTTACACCAATTTTTCTGTAGTCTTCTAGGTCTTTTGCTAATTTCGAAAAAGATTTATATACATCCTTCTCAGATGCTTTAGCTTCTTCAGCTGTTTTTAGAAAGTTTTCGCTAATTTTTTTGAATATTCCAATAACCTGAGTTTTTACATTTTGTGAAATATTTGGGTCTTTATCTCCAACCCAATCTCTGGCGGCTAGATAATATGAAATGGCGTGTGCTTTTAAATCAGCATAAAACTGTAAAGCCTGTTCTCTTCTTTTATAGGCGCTATCAATACTAAAAACAATCGGAAAAACTATGGCAATACTAATTAGGTAAAAAGGAAATTGTGCTTCTATCTCGTAAGTAATACATAAGTAAGACGAAACCACGGAGAGTATCGCCATTAAAAAGGTTTTGTAATTTATTATTGAGAAAAAAGACTTTAAAACTTTCATAGCTTTTAATTACTGTATCAAACATAATATTTTGATGTTAGGCATCAAAAAACTCTACCTTTCCTGAGCTTAACTCATAATATGAGGAGTAGATTTTTACACCTCCTGCTTTTACAGCATCTTCAATAATAGGTTTATTTTCTTTTAAGTGTTCTGATACGATTTGAGCATTTAATTTAATGGCGTTGGTTAAGGTATCGCCCTTCATTGTTCTAGTAATATAAACAGCAGGCTTTATATTTTCTAGAATTCTGCCTATGTGGCCTCCGGGTTCTGCATCACTCATTGCAGCGCTAACTGCTCCGCATTTTTCATGTCCCATTACCACTACTAAATTTGCATTCAAGTATTTTATTGCATACTCAATACTACCTACAACTTTTTCTTTAGCTACGTTTCCTGCCACTCTAATAACAAAAAGATCCCCTAAACCACAGTCGAAAAGTATTTCTGGGGTAACTCTAGAGTCGGCACAGGTTAATATTACAGCAAATGGATGTTGCTCATTTGCTAATGACTTTCGGTATTTTGGATCAGAGTGTGGATGAATTGAATTTCCTTCAATATACCTTTTGTTTCCTTCTTTTAATAATTTGAGAGCTTCTTCTGCCAACATTGGCCTGGTTTTGGTCTCTCAAAACTAATAGAATCAAACTATGGTATCCACTTTTTTTCGAAGTTTGGTTTGCGCTTTTCTAAAAAGGCATCTCTTCCTTCTTTGGCTTCATCGGTCATGTAAGCTAAACGTGTGGCTTCTCCAGCAAATACTTGTTGGCCAACCATACCATCATCGGTTAAGTTCATGGCAAACTTGAGCATCTTAATAGAGATTGGAGATTTTGCCAAAATTTCTTGAGCCCATTGGTAGGCAGTATCTTCTAATTCGTCATGAGGTATTACCGCGTTTACCATCCCCATTTCAAATGCCTCTTGTGCGCTATAATTTCTTCCCAAGAAGAAAATTTCTCGTGCTTTTTTCTGTCCTACCATTTTAGCTAAATATGCAGAACCATATCCACCGTCAAAGCTTGTAACATCGGCATCTGTTTGTTTGAAAATAGCGTGCTCTTTGCTTGCTAATGTAAGGTCGCATACCACATGTAAACTATGGCCACCTCCAACTGCCCAACCCGGCACTACAGCTATGACAGCCTTTGGCATAAACCTAATTAGGCGCTGAACATCTAAAATATTTAATCTGTGGTAGCCATCGTCACCAACATAGCCTTCTTTTCCTCTGGCACTTTGATCACCTCCAGAACAAAAGGAGTAAACTCCATCTTTCGGCGAAGGTCCTTCTGCAGAAAGAAGCACAACTCCGATGCTTGTATCTTCATGTGCATCTTTAAAAGCTTCAAGAAGCTCAGAAGTGGTTTTGGGTCTAAAGGCATTACGCACTTCGGGCCTGTTAAAGGCTATACGAGCAACCCCGTCGTCGGTTTTTTTATAGGTTATATCTTCAAATTCTCTTACCGTTTTCCAATTGGGCTTTTGCATGCTGTTGTAGTTTGGAGGTAAAAGTAATTTAAACTTAAAAAGACAGAAAAAGGTTTTAGGCTTCTACAACTTTTGCCCTTTCGCTTCTTTCCCAAACTGCCGAAGCCGAGCCTTTAATTAACCTTAACAATGCCGGAAAAAAACTGTAGTTCATAAAGGTAAAGTACCATATAGCAATAAAAAACAATAATTTGATTTAGAAATAATAATTCCAAAAATGGGAAAGGAGGCTTGTGCGAAAGAAAACTAAATATTTTGGTTATTCAGCAGCGAAATAGCTTTCTAAATCTTTGAGTGTGTTTTCTGTTTTTTGGATGTCATGAACGATTTTACCGTGCTCTAAAACCACAATTCTTTCAGATACTTCTGCAACATGACTAAGGTCGTGTGAAGAAATTATCATGGTAACTTCTCTTTCTTCCTTAAGCTTTTTAAGTAGATTTTTAAGCCTTATTTGGGTTGATGGGTCAAGGTTGGCAAAAGGTTCATCTAGAATTAGGATTTCAGGAGACCCAATCAATGCCGCCACAATTCCAATTTTCTTTTGGTTTCCTTTAGAAAAATCTCTAACATATTTTCCTTTTCCGAGTATTTCATCGTTAAAAAAGCCTTCAAATTGATCTACAAATTCATCTACTTCTTCTTTGCTGAGGCCGTGCAGCCTTCCAATAAAATGAAAGTATTCTTCAGCCGTAAGAAAGTCGATTAAAAACCTCTCATCAAGGTATGAGCCTGTAAAATATTTCCAATCTTCAGATTTAGAAACATCAATATCTTTTAAAGAGCATTTGCCCGCATCTGGTTTTATGAGGTCTAATAAACACCGAAACATGGTTGTTTTTCCTGCTCCGTTATTACCTACTAAACCAAAACTTTCCCCTTTTGGGATATGCAACTTTTCTAAGTCTAAGGCAACGGTTTCTACATAAACCTTTCTTATTTGCTCTACACTAACCATTATTCTCTAAAATTTGAGGCGATTTTATATTTCTGATCCTTTAATCGTTTAGCTAATATGTTCGTTAAAGGTTTGGTTGATAATACTCCAATTAGACCGAAAACTGCCAAGGTAATAGCTCCTGCAGTTTCGTTTAATCCAAAAACTAAGTAACCTAGCCCATAAATTAAAATTGGTAAACCCATTACAGGTACCATTAATAAAAATTGCTGTGAGCTTGTGCCCTGGTAATTAAAGAATGTGCTTTTGGAAAGATCGATTTTTTTAGGATTAAAGGTTGAGAAAAACAATACCACCCATGAGGTAACTCCCAAGTTGAATAAGGCTACAGCGCCATTAAAGGCTATAACCCTTGCTCCGTACATAAAATAACAAAGCGATAGAATAAATGAGATAATAACAGCTACCCCAAACAGGTAAAACTTTGCCCTTACATAATCTTTAAGCTGAACATTTCTTGCTAGTAATCCATCAAAGTGAGCACTTTCCCAACTGATCAAAAATTGTCCATAGTTTAACATAAACATACCTGTGATAATCAATCCAAAAATTATTAGCGCAATGGCATTGGTTCCTGTTGTAGGGTAGAGAATAAAGCCGTAGGCAACAAACAGAAATGATATTACGGTTACAGATTTTGGCCTTTTATTCCTAAGAATGAGTTTTATTTCAACCTCAATGAGTTTTCCAATTTGCTCAAACCTGTCTAAAAACGAAATATTTGTGCTTTTTACATTTTTCTTTTTCGAAGATTTTAGGTTCTCTAAATAGGCATTATTAGCATAGTATCGGTAAACAAAAAGGTATATCGCAATGGCAATAAAAATTATAGGCAATAGAATTAAACCATTGTAGATTACACCATTAAAAATGGCTAACGAAAGTGTTCCAATTTTTATAAACCCAAAATACTCTAAGGTTATTAAGGCGGCAATTACTCCACCAAAACCAAGTACAATTGATGGTTTTTCAGAAAAAGCTTTTTTGAGGTAAACAATTAAGTAGTTGTTTATGAGGTTAAATGCAAATACAGCAAATAACCAATACCAAGCACCGGAAGTGCTTTCATACTTTGAAATCCAAGCAATGGCAAAAGGAACAGCCAAAGTTAAAATTGAGGTATTAAAAACACCAAAAGCACTTTTGGCCAATAAATAGTGTATTATTTTTTTCTTTTTTACAGGCAGGTGGAGATAGGGTACAATTCCAATAACTGGAATTTCTTGCATGTAAAACCTCAAGAAAAGATCAACCAAGAAATAATACAGGAGGCCGTAATTTAAATTTTCTATGGGGCTTTCGCCTGGAAAAATTCCCATTAGAATATAGCCACCGGCCCAACCTAAAAAAACAAAGTTTAGCGCGAGGTACAAAAACATTAACCCCATTAAGAAGTTAACAAAGGCATTTTTTTGCCAAACGGCCGATCTAAAAAACTCTTTCCACGAATTCTTGACGATTTCTATCATCTCAGTGCTTTTCTACCTTCAAAATTATGTTTATGGATAGAATTAGCGAAAAAAATCGATAAGTGGTAAAAAAATTAACCTTTTGCGAAAAATACCTTTAAGCAGTGGTAATCAAACTTGGTTAGACCAAATATTTAATTCTTTTAAGTGTAAAGAATGCCCAAAAAACATTTGTGCGTTACGCTCGAAACTTTCAGTGTAATCTGAAATATAAAACTGGTATTTTGGATCAACATTATTGCCCAATAAATCTCGGCTTTCAAGTTCTTGTTTTAAAGCAATAGCTGTTACCTCACTAGAGTCGAATATTTCAATTCCGGAACCAAAAACCTTTCTTATATCATCTTTTAATAACGGATAGTGTGTGCATCCTAATATTAGTCCATTTATGTAAGGCGATATTTTACCAATATATTCTTGTATAACTAAAGTGCTTACTTGGGTGTTGGCAAAATTTTCTTCTACCATTGGTGCAAGCAACGGCGTAGCAATAGAATGAATATTTATTTCTGATGATAATTCAGCAATTTTTGTTGGGTAAATATTGCTATTGATGGTTCCTTTAGTACCAATAATGCCAATATCTTTTAAATGATTTTGAGAGGCTACAAATCGAGCCATTGGGTCTATCACATTAATTATGGGAACCTCTTCAGGAATTACTTCTTTAACCTTGTGGTATCCGAAGGCAGAAGCGGTATTGCATGCAATTACAATTGCCTTAACACCTTTAGCTAAAAGAAATCGAGCAATTTCTTTTGAATATTGAGCAACAGCTCCGGGAGATTTATCACCATAGGGTAGGTGAGCAGTATCACCAAAATAGATTATTTGTTCGTTTGGCAAAAGCCTAGAAACAGCATTGGCGACTGTTAAGCCGCCAACACCGGAATCAAATATTCCTATGGGATTATTATTGCTTATTGCAGTATTATTAAATACCTAATTTAGTTTTTACCAATGGTAAAATGTCATCACCATCAGGGTAAACTAATAATAAACCTGCAGAAGTATCAAAAACATAAGTGTAACCATTTTCTTTAGCTACTTCATTTATTGCAGTGTTTGCCTTTTCAATCATAGGCTCCATCAACTCTTCTTCTTTTTTACCTACAGATTGTTGCGCTTTCATTTGAAAGTCTCTAATTCTACGCTCAAGATCTGCTAATTCTTCTTCTTTAGCTTCTCTTACCGGATCTGCCATTACCTTTAAATTGGTTTGGTATTCAGTAAGTTTTTTTTCGTATTCATTGGTCATGCTGGTTAGCTGGTCTTCAAGAGTTTTAGCAAATGCTTGTAAAGAAGTTTCAGCATTTTTTCTTTCAGGAAGTAGCAACAAAAGGTCTGAACTGTTGATATGACCAATTTTTCCTTTGGTTTGAGCTAAGCTAGCCATTGGAATGATAGTTAACGCTGCTAATACGAGGGTAATTATTTGCTTTTTCATGTTTTCTAATTGTATGGGTTCAAAAATAACTTTATTATTTACTTTAACTTTCTTAAAATTTCTTCGCTTTTATCATATTTAGGGTCTGCAAAAAGAATATTGCTTTGGCCTGCCACATCAAAAATAATAGCGTAGTTGTTTCTGTCTGCAACTTCTTTTATTTCATTAAAAATTTTGTCTTGTATTGGTTTCACTAACTCTTTTCTTTTCTTAAATAACTCACCTTCAAGTCCAAACTTTTCTTTTTGGTAAGCTCTTGCTTCTTCCTCTTTTTGCTTGATTTCATCTTCTTTTTTCTTAATCATTTCTGGTGTAAGCAATATCTGTTCCGCTTTAAAAGCTTTTCTTAATTCTTCCAATTC
>JAAZVO010000143.1 GCA_018623405.1 Crocinitomicaceae bacterium | reverse complement strand
GTGCAGAGGGTCTTGCCATTGCTTTAAAAAAAGCAAAAAATGGAGAATGGAACCAAAAAGCTGAACGGCATTTTCCACTATCGAAAACAGTAAGTGAATACTTAAAGTTGTACAAAGCAATGGTTTAATACTTCTCAAACTGATTCTTTTCTCGAAGAATCATGAATCGCCAAAAGCGCTTGATATCGAACCATAAAAAGAATGTGCTAGCTTTTTGAATTTCCCACCAAGAGCGCTTTAAAACTTGGGTAGCATAAAACTCTTTTCTAGCTTTTTTAATAACCTTCAAATCTTTGGTAAAGAGCAACCAAGTGCTGTGTAACATCACCTTTAAAAACTTAAAGCGTAAGAAAAGCAAATTCATTAAAAAAACAATTAGCTGCTTAATTATGAAAAAGGGAAAATTAATCACCAAAAATGAAGTTGGCATCAACTTGAAGTAGGCGTAATTAATGTTTCGAAATTGGGTGAGGGTATAGGTGTAATTAAATATTTTTTTGATGGATACACCCATTTTATGCTTTACAATAGCTTTTGGTTCAAAGTAAATATCGTGGCCGGTTAAAAAAGCACGTAAACCAAAGTCTGCATCTTCATAGCCTACAAAAAAATGCTCATCAAATCCGCCTAGTTGTTGCCATAGTTTGTTGGTAACAAACATTGCTCCGCCGCAAGCTCCAATTGTTTTTTGGCGGGTTGTGAATTCACTAGCCTTTTGGTTATGTCCGGTTGGAATTACCTCTCCGGTATTCAAAAACCTATGCCCAATATTATCGATTAACTCAGGTTGGCTAAGTTGCAGCATTTTGGAGGTAACGAGTGGCGAACCAGTTTCTTTATGACATTTCAAAAGCGCTTCAATCCAACCTTCATCTGCAATAGCGTCGTTATTTAAGAAAAGCAAAAACTCAGGATTTTCTTTTTTAAGCGCTTGCGCTAATAAATAATTCATGCCTTTCGCGAAGCCTAAATTCTCTGCCGAAAGGAACACATTGATATATGGGTTTTTAGAAAAATGTTTCTGTAGTTTTTCTCCCTCAAAATTATCGGAGTTGTTGTCTAGAATATAAATTGATTGAGGCGAAATGCTTTGCTTCAATAAAGAGTCTACAGCCTTTTGGGTGTAGGGGAGGGAGTTCCAGTTGATTAAAAAAGAAATGATGCTCCTCACACTCTATAAATTGAATGGCAAATAAAGTATTTAATAATCAAAAAAATAGTTCGAATTCAATAGTTTTGTGTGCTTATATGGAATTAGAAAAAGAAATTCAAATCATCGAAAATTCAGGCTATTTTGATAAGGAATGGTACCTTGAAAAGTATTCGATTGATAGAAGTGGTAACCCGATTGTACACTATATACAAAAAGGGAGCAAGATGGGCTATAACCCTAGTCTTTGATTTGAGACGAAATATTACATTAATCAGTATAGTGATGTTGCAAATAGTCAAATTAATCCCTTAATCCATTTTTTGTTATTTGGGTAGAGCGAAGGCAGAAGTCCTAGAAAACATACAGTCTTTAGTAATGATACAACATTTAATGTTGATATAATTGTGCCGGTTTAAAATGCTTTTGAAGATGTAAAAAAGTGCCTTAATTCACTGCTGAGTGCCAATTCAGGAGTTAACCTAACCGTAATAATTGTAAACGACTGTTCAGATAAAGAAACCTCAGATTTATTAAAGCGTTTCAGTAAGTCTCACTCACATTTTATTTTAATTGAGAATGAAGAAAACCTAGGGTACACCAAAACAGTAAATAAGGGATTACAAGCTTCTAGGGCAGATTTTGTTGTTACCTTAAATAGTGATACGATAGTTTCTAAAGGTTGGTTAACAGGTTTGCTTAGGTGCATAAGCTCCCATCCTAATATTGGCATTGTTGGTCCCTTATCTAATGCTGCAAGTTGGCAAACTATTCCAAAAATTTTCGATGAGGACGGTAAGTTTTTTGTAAATGAATTACCTCCTGATTATACAATAAAGAGAATGAACGAGTTATGCGAAACACTGTACAATAATGAGTTACCCATTGTACCATTGGTAAATGGGTTTTGTTATGCCATAAAACGTGACCTATTAGAAACAATTGGCTATTTAGATGAAGTGAATTTACCAGTAGGTTATGGAGAAGAAGACGATTTTTCGATTAGGGCTTTTGAGGCTGGCTTTTTCTCTACTTTGGCATTAGATACCTATGTATTTCATTCTAAATCGAAATCTTTTACTCCCGAAGGAAGAAAGCCCTTAGCTCAAAAGGGAAAAGCAAAACTTATTGAAAAATATGGAAAGCCATTTTTGTCTTCCATGGTCGACTTGATGAAAAACCAAGCTCAATTAAAGCTCAATAGAGAAAGAGTAGAAGAATTCCTAGATTAAGCTCTATTTTAAATTAATTTTGTTTTATTGATGGCACTAATTTCAGAGGATCACAAGCTACTTTTTATTTTAAATCCAAGAACTGCTAGTACAGCTACTTCACTAGCAATTTACAAGCATTTAAACGCCCATTGGATTCCTTCATCCGATATAGTTGATGAAAATGGAGATATCCTTATTCAAAAAAAGCACTCAACTGTAAATCAATTATATGGTGCTGGTCTTATAACAAAAAATCAAAAAGAAAACTATTTAAAGGTTGTTGTTGTCCGGAACCCATTTGATAGTCTATATTCTCTTTATATTAAAAAGAGATTTGCCTATCAAAACCTTAGAAATGATAAAACGGCTTTTATCCATAAAATTCCAAACTTTGATAAGGATTTAGATTTTGTAAAAAATCACACTTTTTCTGAATGGATTATAAAGAACTATCAAAAGCCATATAAATTAAAAGGAAAGACAAGAGTTAACCTTAAGTGGGCTGGAGGCTGTGACCTTATTATGAAGTTTGAAAATTTAGATCAAGAGTTTGAGTCATTTTCAAAAAGGCTTGGCTTAGATGTAAAAATTGATATTCCTAGAAAAAACATTACCGAAGGAAAGAAAACTGAATATAGAGAGGCTTATACAAATGAAGCAAGGGAAATAATGGAATTTCTATTACGAAACGAATTAAAAAAATTAAAATATAAATTTTGAGTAAAACACTATTTCTTCATGTAGGCTTACCTAAAACAGGGTCATCATCAATACAGTATTTTTTAGCATCTAATGCAAAAAAATTATTCAAAAAAGGACTTCATTATCCAAATTTATTTGGTGAGGTAGAGAATACGCTGAAAGTAAAAATTGGCTCCGGAAATGGTCATGCTATTTCAAGAGTTTTAACAGGTGCAAAAAAGGGAACAAAAGGACAAACTGCAAAAACTGTTTTTGCAGTACTTTCAAAGGCTTTAATAAGAGCAGAAGGAAGAGATTTATTGATTTCCAGTGAGGGCCTTTACAAAATTTCAAGTAAAAAGCATACTGAAAGAATACACGAAATAGCAAAATCACATGGCTATTCTATTAAGGTTATTATTTACCTAAGAAGACAAGATCAAGCCCTAACTTCGATTTATAATCAAAAGGTAAAGAGACACCGTCAAACAAGTTCATTAGTAAATTGGGTTTCAGAATTTTATAAAAAGGAAGAAAGACTAAAGTTTTATTCGTTATTAGAAAGGTTATCTTCCCAATACGGTAAAGAAAACATCATTCCAAGAGTTTTTGAAAGGCAACAACTAAAGAACAATGACTTAATTTATGATTTTTGTTCAGTTTTAGGCATTGAAATGTCAAAGGATTTTGTACGTTCAATAGGCAAGAAAAACCCATCTTTAAGTGAAAAAAGTGTTGAGCTTATGCGCCAATTAAACTACCTGAACCCAACCAAAACCTTTACAAACCGATACATGGATGTAGAGCAGGTTTTACAGGATAATTTAGGTGTATTAAACCAAAAGGATAAATTGCCTTATGAGCTCGCAAACGAAGTGGTTCAATTCTTTAACGAAGAAAATAAAAAGGTAGCATCAGAGTACTTTGGCAGAAAGGATGGTGTATTGTTTCAATCTATGCCCACGGAATCAACTCCCGAAGAATTAACCTTTTCTACCGAAGAGATTTCATTAGTTTTTGGTGGCTTATTACTAAACATAGATAGAACCATTAAAAAAATGGAAAAGCAGATTGAAGCCTTAAAAAAGGACTCTTCTACGCCCAATTAATATCTTTTTTTAGCAATTCATTTAACTTTAAGTTTTCTTTTTTGTAAAGTGCTCTTAAGGTGCTAATATTTTGTTTGCTAATAATCTTTTTAACTTGGTGTTTTGAGAGGTGTATGTAATACTCACCATTGATTTTTACTTTCTTTTTTGAGGAATGAATGGAGCAGGAAAGAATGGAGAAATCATTTTTCTTTGGGAGAGAAAGAAATGAAAGAGCTTCGTTTAACCCAAGTTGAGGGTCTTTAAAAAACTCTTCGTAAATAAGAACTTTAAATTGATTAGGGTTAAATAATGTATAATAATGCTTCAAGTGTTCCGCATAAAATCCCATTTGTGCTATTCCAAAATTCCTAATATTTTCATCAAAAGAAACATCTAGGTTTAGCCTGCTATCAAATTTAAGATGATGATAAAATGCTGATATTGCTCGATCGACCGGATTTCGAAGTAAAATGATAAACTTTAAGTTTTCACCTAAGTTTTGCCTTATTCTTTTCGGTATCCCATGCATGAATTCAGAGTCACATCCATCCTTCAAGTACTCATCTTTATACGTTGAAGTCCAAAAATAATTTGGTGTTGATTCACCCTTAAGAGGTTCATTTTTTGAATCTTTAAAGAATGATTTGTAATGATTCATACCTCTTTTAAAATGCTTTTTGCTATTGAAAAAGTGAATCTCTTTCTCGGGAGACATATATATATCACTGTGCTCATTTAAAGCTTGGTGAAGCCAAGTTGTTCCGCATTTTTGAGCACCTAGAATAAAAAAGTTTGGCTGATTATTCATGAAAAATAGGTATGGTCGTATGTGAAAACGTTTGGTAAGTAAGCGGTATCGAGAAATAGGCCTTCCTTTATACCTTTTGAGGCTACTTCTATCAGTTCTTGTATTGATGAAATTGTTTCACTTTCAATAAGTGAAAGAAGGACATAAATGAGGTGAGAATTTATATAAGTAGGTGAATTCGAAATATACTCACTGAGAATAATATTCCGCTCTGATTTTACCAAGGGATCAATAATCTTATTGGCTAGTCTTTCAAAAGTTATGTCGAAGTCTGCATTTCCAATTGAAACTCTTTTAAGGTTTCTTTTTGAAAGTTCAGTTGGTTTTACAAGTTGTTTTAAAAGGCCAATACCAATAGTTGGGCTTTCTTTCAAATTGACACTTAAATCATTTTCTAACGATTTGCTTACAATTACATCGTCTTGTAATAAAATAATAGGATTATTTTTTCGATTTTTAATAGCAGCATAAAATGCTTCCAATATTACTTTTTCTGTTTTTCCATTTTTTTCTGATACACTAATTAGATTCGTTTTTTCATCCTTTGAAAATAGCTTTTCTATTTGCTTTGCTTTTGTAGAATTTGATGGATATATAATCGAAAGGTAGCCGTTTCTTGTTGTGTTTTTTAGCGCAAGTAGTTGATTAATGATATCATACTCTGAATTCGAACTACAGATTAGAACATGGTGAAATTGATGTTTTGTCTGTTCTCTAGTAATATTTGCACTTAGTTTTAGCTTTGAATCATTTAATTTAAGATGACTATCAGTAAAAGACTCTACAAATGAGATTTGATTTTCCGCTCTTCCGAAACAGTAAGTGCAGAGAATAGCAGGAACAAATAGAGGTTTGTTTTTATGGGTTAGTCTTAAAATATATTCCCAATCAACAAGTCGCTTCATTGATGAGTTAAAGCCCCCACAACTTTCATATAAACTTCTTCTATGGAAAAACACATTTAAATCTATGTAGTTGTTGTTTTCAAGTAGAGATGAGTTAAAGGGTGAAATCCTCAAAAAGGCTCTTTCTAGACTTTTTTCGGCGTTTAAATTTCGTGTATTGGTTATTAATTGGCCTGAGTAGGAACAAGAGAAGCTTGGGTTAGAACGTAATTCATTTACCATTAGGTTAAGGTAATTCTTGTCCCAAAAGTTATCAGAATCTAGGTATGCAATAAACTCACCCTTTGCTTTACTTAATGCTAAATTTCTCGCGGCCGAAACCCCTCTGTTGGTGTTGTATTTGTAATACTTAATTTTCTTAGATTCCAGTAAATTTTTATAGTGTTTGATGAGGTGATTTTCTAAATTATCTTCACTTCCATCGTCTGCAATAATCAATTCCCAGTTCTCATAATGTTGATCTAACACCGAATCAATGGCTACGTTAATTACACTCACCCTATTGAATACGGGCATTACAACTGATATTAAATCTTCTTGCTTTTCTTGTTTGTATTTTAATTGAAGAGATAGTTTGTAGGCAGTTAGTATTTTTTCAATTCGAAAAAATGAGTTATTGTCAGCACAAATTGGAATTGAATTATTGTAAAAAGACCAATTAAACAAATCTTTCATAGAATCTCCCCTAAAGTTTAGGTTTGAAACTGATGGTTTCCAATTTATTTCCTTAGACAAAACTATTGTCTTGCTATTTTTTTCTTTTAAAGAAAAAATGTGTTTTCCTCCTTTGGTGTATTTTTCAGGCAAGACAAATTTAAAGGCGGCTTTTCCATTTTTTATCTTATACTTTTTTAGGTCTTCTCGGTAAATGTTTGCCATCGTACAATCAACCTCATTTCCATCTATGAATAAGATCAACTCAACATCTATTGACGGATTGTTTTTATCCCAGG
>JAAZVO010000142.1 GCA_018623405.1 Crocinitomicaceae bacterium | reverse complement strand
CGATCGGAACGCTCACTATCATCTAGGTGGTTTGAAAAGCAAATTAAAGAGTATTGTTTTGAGCCATTTTTAACAACATAGACACAATGCCCAAACCCCATTTGATCAAGGGATATTTCCTTCGTTTCAAAGTCCCAATCTTTAAATTCACGAATAAAACTTCTCAAAAAAGAGAGTTTTGACTGGTGAAATGAACCTAATCGATTCAATTTCATAACAAATTCTGGTTTGCGTAAATCTATATGCATTAATCAAACTTTTGGTAAAAATTGTACCAATTATTTCCTAAAATGTCGTGTGTCTCTTCATCGCTAAAACCCACCTTTCTTAATCCATTTTCAAGATTGTCAAATCCTCGAGCATCTTCAAACCATTTAGGTTGGGGAGGAAAGCCTGGATTATCTGAGTTACCTTCGCCAAAATCTTTAGTCTTTGTCCATGTTCCATTGCGCATCCATTCCACAATACTATCTGGATGTCGAATACATAAGTCAGAACCTATTCCAATTTGTTTAACTGATATTTTTTTTGTCGTATCAGCGATCATCTCACAAAAAGACTCAAGAGTACAATCAGAGGCGCCTTTTAAATGGTGAGGGTAGAGAGAAAAACCAATCATCCCCCCGCTATCATTTAAAGCCCTAAGGACATCATCAGATTTGTTCCTTAAACCTTTATGCCAGAAAGACGGATTAGCATGACTAACTACAATTGGAGCTTCAGATATTTCTATTGCCTCAAGTGTGGAAAACTCTGCAGAATGAGACATATCAATTATCATTTTTACCCTATTCATTTCTTGGATAACCTCTTTTCCCATGCGAGTAATTCCACTATCTCTTTTTTCATAACAGCCGGTAGCTAGAAGTGATTGATTATTATAAGTTAATTGCATAAACATAACGCCTTGTTTTTTTAAAATTTCAACATATTCAATGTTATCTTCAATCGGAGAACAATTCTGCAAACCATAAAAAATAGCAGTCTTGTTTTGGATTTTAGCTTCTTTAATGTCCTCTGAGTTTTTTCCTTGAAAGATGAGATCTGTATTTTCTTTAAAAAATACATTCCATAGTTCAATATTTTTTTGGAGTTCATCAAAATCTTCGTGATAACAGATGGTAGCATGGACAGCATCGAGCTTGGCTTGGTGATTGATTTCAAAAATCTCTCTTGACCAGTTACAATACTGGAGATTGTCTACCCGAAAATTCATTCGAGAATTATATGGAACCAGCGTTAATGTATGAAGTTTTTATTTGCGTATAAAATTCTTTAGCATAGGTACCCTGTTCGCGTAGTCCAAAACTAGAGGCTTTTCTCCCTCCAAAGGGCACATGGTAGTCTAAACCAGCAGTTGGAAGGTTGACCGTTGCAACACCGGTTTTAATATTTTTCTTGAAGTGCTCGGCCTTTGCTAACGATGTTGTGATCACACCGCTTGATAAGCCAAACTGCGTATCATTTGCTATTTCGAGGCCATGTTCTAAATCCTTACATGGAATAACACAAGCAATAGGACCAAACATTTCCTCTTGATTAATACAAGAATGATTTTCACCATCGATGAACAAAGTCGGTTCCATATAATAACCAGGTGTTCTCATATTCATAGGATTGCCTCCGTGAATTAATTTCGCCTCTTTTTTTCCAATTTCTACATATTCTAAATTAGACTCATACTGCGCTTGATTAGACACAGGACCCATCTGTGAACCATCATCAAGAGCATGACCAACTTTGATATTTTTAATATGATTTACTAAACCCTCAATAAATTTTTGATAAATTCCTTCTTGGACAATCAAGCGAGAGGAGGCGGTACATTTCTGACCAGTTCCACCGTAGGCCCCATTCGCAGCACAATTAATCGCTGTCGATAAGTCTGCATCATCTAATACGACTAGAGGATTTTTAGATCCCATTTCCATTTGCATTTTTTTTAATTGTGGAGCGGCATTAGCGTAGAGAGTTTTTCCCACATCAACAGAGCCTGTAAAAGAAATAGCGGGGATATCTTCATGGGTTGCAATGGCATTGCCTGTGCCACTTCCAGAACCAATAACAAGATTAAATAGACCAGAGGGTATATCTTGTTTTGCAATAATTTCAGTAAGGGCAATTGCACTTGCAGGTGTTAGTGAGGCGGGTTTTAAGATAACAGCATTTCCACACATCATGGCGGGTGCAGCTTTCCAAGCAGGTATTGCTATCGGAAAGTTCCAAGGTGAGATAATACCAATAACCCCAATTGGTTCTCTAGTAATCTCAACTTGAAATCCTGGACGAGTAGAAGGTATTTTTTCCCCAGCCATTCGTAAACACTCAGCACCATAGTATTGAAACTGTTGTCCAGCTCGTGCCACTTCACCTATTCCTTCAAGTAAAGTTTTACCTTCCTCTCGACAGAGCAATTCGCCCAGTTCTTTTGATCGATTAATTAGCTCATCTCCGATTTTTATTAAAATAGTAGATTTTTTTTCAATCCCAACATTAGCCCATTCTATTTGCGCTTTTTTCGCAGCCTGAACAGCTAAATCAAATTCATTGGAATTACACTCTTGATACTCACCAATAATATCCTGGGTATCAGATGGATTAATGTTTTGAAAAGACTTGCCAGACCCATTTATCCACTTACCATCAATATAACTTTGATTATTTTGCATTAAATTATTTTTGTAAAATAAAAGAAAGTCGTTCTGAAGTTATATATCCTACAGCGTTGCCGTTCTTCTGTACTTCAATTAAACTTGGTTTTTCTGTAATTACTTTATCAATAAATTTTTCTATAACGACATCATCCTCTAAGGCCATTTTTTGACCATTAAGAAGTTCTTGAGGAATTTTATCATGGCTTTCCATTATATTTTTTGTTTTTAAAACTCTTGATCGATTAACATCCTCAACAAATCGCCTTACATAATCAGTTTTGGGATCTAAAAGAATATCGATGGCAGTACCTTCTTGATCCATAAAACCATCTTTTAAAATAGCGATTTTATCACCTAATTTTAATGCCTCGTCTAAATCATGAGTAATAAAAACAATAGTTTTTTTTAATTTTTTTTGAAGAGCCATAAGAATATCCTGCATATCCTTTTTAATGAGAGGATCGAGGGCGCTAAAGGCTTCATCCATGAGTAAAATTTCTGGATCATTGGTAAGAGCCCTTGCTAGACCAACACGCTGCTGCATTCCCCCGGATAACTCTTGAGGGTAACGTCTTTCATACCCATCTAACCCGACTTGCTTCAACCAATCCATCGCTTTTGGATGAGATATGGATTTGTCAATTTTCTTAATGTCTAACCCAAAAGTAACATTGTCTAAAATATTTAAATGGGGAAGTAATCCAAATCGTTGGAAGACCATACCAGTCTTATTTTTTCTAAAATCATTTAGGCCAATTGCATCTAGTTTAGTAATATCTTGCCCATCTACCTCTACAATGCCATCAGTAGGATCAATCAATCTGTTTATATGCCTAATTAAAGTAGATTTTCCAGATCCAGATAGCCCCATGACGACATGAACGCTGCTTTCCTCGATTGACATATTAATGTCATTCAAGCCAAGCACATGTCCTTTTTTTTCAAGCAATTCATCTTTGCTCATACCATTTTGAACTAGCTCAATAGAGGATTTAGAATTACGACCAAAAATTTTATATAAATTTTCAATTTTAATTTTAGTCTTATTCATTAATGATGCCCACCTTTACGATGTTCTTGAATTCTTTTTCCATAAGCTTGAGAAATTCTGTCAAAAATAATCGCGATCACAACAATCGCAGCACCATTTAAAAGACCCAAAGCAAGATATTGATTGGTAATGGATCGTAAAACTTCTAAACCCAGACCTTTTACACCAATCATCGAAGCAATGATTACCATCGCAAGAGCCATCATGATAGTCTGGTTAATCCCAGCGAAAATTGTAGGCATTGCCAGAGGTATTTGAACTTTATAAAGTTTTTGTCTGGGCGTTGCTCCAAAAGACTCGGCCGCTTCTACAATTTCTTTGTCAACTTCACGAATACCTAAGTTCGTTAACCTTACCACAGGGGGGACCGCATAAATAACCACAGCAATTAAACCAGGTACTTTGCCTATTCCTAATAACATAACAACGGGAACCAAATAAACAAAAGGGGGAAGAGTCTGCATAAAATCTAGTATAGGAGTGACGATTGATTGTGCGGTATTTGATTTAGACATTGCGATACCTAAAGGAATACCAATAAGAATTGAAACCAATGTAGAGACAATAATGATGCCGGAGGTTTCCATAGTATCTTCCCACATCCCAAATAAACCAACTAAAAATAAGGCAGTGATAACGCCCATGACTAGCTTATAACTTCTTGTGGCCCAATAACCCAAGCCAGCTACAATACCGATGATAATTGGCCAAGGTGTAGCAATTAAAACATCTTCAATAAACACTAATAGTTTTAGTAATGGGTAAAAAAACCCCTCGATGGCTTCCCCATAGGCTCTTGAAAACTCTTTGAAACCTAAGTCTACAGTTTTTTTTATGTCTCTTAGGACTGTTCTGGGTAATTCAGGAAACTCAGTCAGTAAATCAATCATTTAAAAAAATTTCAATATTATAAAGCAGCCCTTTTTGACAAAGAGCTGCTTAAATTAAATTATGTTATTGGACAGCTGCGATAACAGCTTGTTTTTCTGGACAGTCGGTGAACGTACCTCCACAAACCATCTTTTCCCATAAATCCTGCTTCTCTAAAATCATATAGATTGCAGCATCTTCGGGGGAATATGCTTCTTGAGCAACAATATCAAGTAACATACCAATTTCTTTATCGCTGAATGTTCTATTATTTAAGTAGTCCATAACTTCCTTTGGAGCTCTTGCTTCAAACTCAGTTGTGTAAGCAACTTCAATAACAGCGTCAGCGTAGTATGTTCTTTCACAAGCATCTGCACCTGTATTGTCCATATTTATCTCTTCAGATACACATGCCCATTTTTCAGCAGTCCACCCTTCATCTTCACCTACAGATATTTTTGTAAAGTCACGAAGACCTAACAGAGCTGTTGGACCCCAGTAGTAACCTACAATACCAGTTCCTTTATCATGAGCACCTGCCATAGCAGCACCTAATGCAGCACCTGAACCTGGATCAATAATTTCAAAACCTGCTTCTGGAAATCCGAAGGCATTGAATACATTAGTAGATGTAATCTGACAGTTCCAACCAGCTGGACAACCGTAGAATGCACCTACGTCTTTTCCTTCAGGGTGAGGGAAAAGTTGAGGGTTAGCTAAAATACCTTCCATAGTGGCTAACTCAGGATTTGCTTCAACCATGGCAGTTGGTAAAAAGAAACCTTCACCACCACCACTCATGGAAAGACCACCAGTTTTAACTCTACCTTCAGCAACAGCATCTCTCCAATAAGCACCTAAGCCATTAGTCCACAGCTCAGATGCGAGATCTGGTTGTGATTTTTCTGCCATAGAAGTAGAAGTAGGCATTGTATCTCCGGCTACAACTTCTGTGTCACAGCCATAAGCCGCTTCGAGCACAAGGGCGTCAAATTGAGCTAATACTGCAGCAGAAGTCCATGACATGTTAGCGATCTGAACCTTTCCACATTCAGCGTTAGCTGAAGTAAACGCTCCAAAGCCAAGCGACATTGCAGACGAAAGAAGAAGAACTTTAATAAATTTCATTTTTTCCTCCTTAAATTTAATAAAGATATATATCTACAGATGATCTAAACATTTCATCAAAGAGGATGCAAACAGAATTTAAAAAAAATTCATATTATGAAATTTTTTTTTCTTGATTTGACTAAGAAAATCCCTCTAATTCTGTGATGTCTAAATTTTCTTTATCAGAAGCTTTTAACTTTGCTCAAGAGAAACTTGAAAAATCTGGTTGTTCTAAAGAAAATTGTGTTGGTATTATTGATGGAATCTTGGATGCAGAACTAAGTGGGATTAAAAGTCATGGATTTCATTATCTACCCATTTACTGCAATCACTTAAAAATTGGAAAAATTAAAGGATCAGCTAAAGCTTCAATGGAAAGGCTATCGGAATCTGCTTTAAAGATAAATGCGGATAATGGTTTTGCACATACGGCAATTAATTTAGGGTTTAGTTCACTTTTTGAAATGTGCAGTAATTCAGGTATTGCAAGCATGTCAGTATTTAATTCATATAATTGTGGAGTTTTAGGTTTTCACACTAAAAGAATTGCAGAAAAAGGTTTTGTTGGAATGGGATTTACTAATGCGCCTGCATCGATAGCCCCCATTGGAGGAAAAAAAGCAGTAGTGGGAACCAACCCATTTTCAATTGCGGTTCCGTTAGATGGCAAAGCTGCGATAATAATAGATCAATCCGCAAGCGTTGTTGCTAAAAGTGAAATTTCAGTCCGTGCAAAAACAGGCGAATCAATTCCTGAAGGTTGGGCTTTTGATGTTGAGGGAAATGTCACAACCAACGCTCAAGATGCATTGAAAGGAACAATGGCTCCGAGTGGGGGATATAAGGGATTTGGCACAGGTTTACTTGTCGAGATTTTCACAGCTTGTATTGCAGGTGGTAATTTAGGAACCCAAGCATCCTCTTTTGCAGGAGAAGATGGAGGTCCTCCGAGTACTGGTCAATTTTTTATTGCGATCAATCCAGAAAAATTTAATTCAAATTATTCAACTTCTATGAAAACGCTCATTGAAAGCATCATTGAGCAGGAGGGAGCAAGGCTTCCTGGCTCAAAACGTCAAGCAGCTTATCAAAAAAACCAAGACCAAGATATTGAAATT
>JAAZVO010000141.1 GCA_018623405.1 Crocinitomicaceae bacterium | reverse complement strand
TCAGCCAATAACTTTTCTAGACCTTTGTACACCTCTCTATTTGCTTTTACCAATGGTAGTCTTACGTTTTCTTCGCAAATGCCTAAAATATACAAGGCTGCTTTTATTCCTGCCGGATTTCCATCAGCAAAAAGTAAATTTATGATTGGTAACATTTTGTAAAAAATGGCCCTTGCTTCTTCGTATTGATTGCTTAATGCCAATTGAACCATATCAGAAAAATGCTTTGGTAAAGCATTGGCAATTACCGAAATAACTCCCTTGGATCCTTGGGCTACTTCGGCCAAAATTTGAGCATCATCGCCCGATAATAGCGTAAAACCACTTGGGCAAAGTCTTGCAACTTCTGCTTTTTGCTCAATATTGCCAGAGGCTTCTTTTACCGCCACTATTTTATCTAACTCATTAGCCAATCTTATTTGGGTAGCAGGTAAAATGTTTGAGGCTGTTCTTCCCGGTACGTTATACACAATAATTGGCACCGGCGAATGGTCATTCAAGGCCTTATAATGCTGAAAAACACCATCTTGGTTGGGTTTGTTGTAATATGGTGAGGCAGATAGAATTGCATTTACTCCATTAAAGTTAACCTCCTTAAAACCATCAATTAAAGCTTGGGTGTTGTTGCCACCATGGCCTAAAATAATTGGTAACCTGCCGGCATTTACTGCTACTACTTTGGCCAAAATTTCAGCTTTTTCGGTTTTTGTTAAAGTGGGTGTTTCGCCTGTGGTGCCTTGAACAACAAGGTATTGCACTCCCCCATCAACTAAATGGTTTACGAGTTTTTCTAAAGCATTGTAATCTACAGAAAGGTCGTTTTTAAAAGGAGTTACAATGGCTACTCCTACACCTGATAAATTAAGTGGCATAACTAGGTTTATTTATAAGATTTAAATAATGGTTTAAACTGTTTATGAATTTGTCTTGGTCTTTGGCATCCACCTTTATGGTCATATCCAAAAAGGAACTAAAGGCTTGGGTTTCTATGCCAACCTTAAATTTGGCCTTGCTTAATGCCAAATAATTCAACAAGAACTTATTGGGTTGTGAACCAATGAAAATAAGCAAATCGTATGGGGTTAAAATCAAGTTTTTTAAAGATAAATTTGGATGAAACAACCAATTGAAATCATTGGGTGTAATTTTTACCCAATTTTTTACTTCGGCCTTATCTTCTTCTTTCCAAGACTTTTTAAAAGCAATGATATCTACCTCCTTCTTGCCTGCATTTTTAAGCAATTTAATTTCTTTTTGAAGAGTTGCCTTGGCGTTGGGTTCGGCTAGGTTTACCAATATGCAAACTTTATTAATTTCTTTTAAGTTGGCAGCAACCACAGTACGTTTGCGGTTTTTTAACCGCCTTTGCACCATCCAAAAGCCAAGCTTAAAACTCAAAGGAGATCTCAACCAATTCATGACTGCAACATTGCTAAAAATTCTGATTCGGAAATGATGGGGATGTTTAATTTTTCAGCTTTTTGCTTTTTACTTGGTCCCATGTTTTCTCCTGCCAACAGATAATCTGTTTTTGCAGAAAGTGAGCCTACATTTTTGCCCCCGTGGGTTTCAATCATTTCTTTGTATTCGTTTCTTGAGTGTTGCTCAAATACCCCTGATATTACTATGCTTTTTCCTTTTAGAATTTCAGAACCGCCTCCCTCCTTTTCTTCTATTTCGAATTGAAGTCCGTGGGCTTGAAGTTTTGCTACTAAAGCTGCATTTTCTTGGTTTTGAAAGTAATCTACAACACTTTCTGCAATCTTTTCTCCTATTTCATCAACAGCAACCAATTGCTCAAAAGAAGCATTTTTAATTGCTTCGATATTTTTTAGTTCTCTTGCTAACTTTTTAGCCACTGTTTCGCCCACAAACCTAATTCCCAAAGCAAACAACACCCTTTCAAAAGGTACCTGTTTAGAAGCTTCCAACCCCGCCAAGAGGTTATCTACACTTTTTTGTGCCATCCGCTCTAGCGGCAAAAGCTGCTCTTGGGTAAGTTCATAAAGGTCGGGAATGGTTTTTATGAGTCCTTCGGCATATAACTGCTCTATAGTTTCTTCTCCCAATCCTTCAATATCCATTGCCTTTCGGCTAATGAAGTGAATCATTTTTCCTTTTACTTGTGGCGGACAACTAGCTTGGTTTGGGCAATAATGTAAGGCTTCACCTTCTTTTCTAATTAACTCGGTGTTGCACTCGGGGCAATGGGTAATGTATTGAAATTCACTTGCGTTTTGGGCTCTTTTTTCAAAGTTAACACCTACAACTTTTGGAATTATCTCTCCACCTTTTTCCACAAATACCTCATCAACAACCCTTAAATCTAGTTTGGCTATTTGATCTGCATTGTGCAACGAGGCTCTTTTAACGGTTGTTCCTGCCAACTGCACAGGCTTTAGGTTTGCAACCGGAGTAATAGCTCCTGTTCTTCCTACCTGATAAGAAACTGATTCTAAAATGGTTGAAACTGTTTCTGCCTTAAACTTATAGGCAATTGCCCAACGCGGCGATTTGGCTGTAAATCCTAACTCTTCTTGCTGATGGTAGTTGTTAACCTTTATTACTACGCCATCAATTTCAAAAGGAAGTTTATGTCTTTCCGTATCCCAATGGTTAATGAAATCCATAATTTCATCTATAGATTGACATTTTTGAATGTATCTGTTTTGGGTTTTGGGAATTTTTAATCCCCAATCGCCTGCTTTTTGAACACTTTCAAAATGATTGGTAAAAGGAAGTTTTTCTCCGTAAACACCGTATAGAAAGCAATCTAAACCCCTAGAAGCCACCACTGCCGAGTCTTGCATTTTTAAAGTTCCGGAAGCTGTATTTCGCGGATTCGCAAAAAGCTCTTCTCCTGCTTCTTCTCTTTGTTTATTAAGTTGGGTAAAAGCTTCTAGGGGATAAAATATTTCACCCCGTATTTCAAACTTTTCAGGAAAGTCACCTCTTAAAATTAAAGGAATGGATTTTATAGTTCTAACATTGGTTGAGATATCCTCTCCTTTGGTTCCATCACCCCGTGTAACCGCTTGGTAAAATTCCCCATTTCGGTATTTTATGCCTATGGCTACCCCATCGTATTTTAGCTCGCAAACGTACTCCGGGTTGCCATCAATTAATTTCTTAATTCTGTTTTCCCAATCAATAATTTCTTCTTTAGAGTAGGTGTTAGAAAGCGAAAGCATGGGATATTCATGCGTTACCACTTGAAACTTTTTGGTTATGTCTCCTCCTACTCTTTTGGTTGGTGAGTTTGGGTCGGCGTATTGAGGATATTGATTTTCTAACTGCTGAAGCTCCTTTAGTTTTTGATCAAAATCATAATCAGATATTTCAGGTGTACTTTCAACGTAATACAAGTAATTATGATGATGTAGCTCTTTGGTTAAAGCTTCAATATTCTGTTTGATACTTAAATCTTCGAATGGAATTTCCATTGTTATGCTTCTAAAGTGATTTTATAAGCGGTATGACTTCTTAGATTAATTACAAAGTCATCTTCGAAAATAAGATATTGTCCTTTTATTCCCACCAACTTCTTTTCAATTAAAGGTACCTTATCCAATTTCATAGATTTAACTTTTGTAGGATATTGAAGCACAGGATAGTTGATTTCAAGAATCTCATCATCTTCAGAAACAAACCCTTGTAAATCATCAGGAATTAGCTCAATAAGCTCATACTTTTTCTCTAGTAAATCTGCATTGTTTGGAATTTCATTTTTTAGCATTGCCCGCCAATTGGTTTTATCGGCAATATGGCTTTTAAGCGCTACTTCTATTAAACCGGCTGCTTGCCTATAAGGTGTTTCGCCTAATAAAATTGCTTGTGTAGCGCCTTGGTCAATCCAACGGTAGGGCATTTGGGTTTCTCTGGTTACGCCTACTTTAATACCGCTTGTGAGCGATAAGTAAACCACATGTGGCTGCAAATGGTGCTTTTCTTCCCATTCTTTATCTCGCAAGGCTATGCCTTCATGAATACGACTAAGTTCAGGCCTAATGATACTTTCAACCGCCAACGGAGAACTTTGAAAAGCCTTAAAACTCATACCCTCGCCAAAGGTTTTATTTATTTTTTCTCCCGTTACCACACAATTAATTTCTTGCTCAAACTTTAGGGAAATAACCTTGCCCACCAATTGGTTCATGGGCACTAATTCTTTAGGCTCTAAAACATCGTATAGCGGCAATTGGTAATGGGCTAGGCCATCTACCAATTCAGTTTTCATTTTTCTTATGTTTCCTGTTGCTTTCACTCAAATTCTTTTAAAAATTCTTTACTCATTTCGGCTTCAAAAACCTTTTCTACGGCACCCGTCATAAAAACATTAGAAAGGTTACTTTCAAACCTAATATTGATGGTGCCACCCGGCATTTTTAGGTTTACCTCATCATCTACCAATCCCCTTTTTTTAAAAGCAGACGCAACAGCGCAACTACTTGTTCCCGAAGCTAGGGTATAACCTGCTCCGCGCTCCCAAATTTCAATTTGAATATTTTGATTATCAATAAGTTTGGCAAACTGAACATTGGTTCGATTTTTAAACCAAGGGTGGTTTTCAATTTTTGGTCCGTAGGTTTTGGCAAAATCAGATGAAAGCTCTTTTACTTGAATTACGCAATGCGGATTTCCCATAGAAACACAAGTTGCCAAAAAGGTTTTATCTTCTATTTGAATAGGTTTTTGTATAAATTCTTTGCCCACGGCAATTAGCCCGATGGCATCAGGGTTAAACTTTGGCTGGCCCATTTCTATTTCAATAAGCGTAGCATCAGCATTTTTGATGTTTGCCTTTACCTTTTCGTGAGGTAATTGAATTTCGAAACTATCGGGAGCACCTAACTCTTCAACACAATACTTGGCAAAAATTCGCAGGCCGTTTCCACTTTTTTCTGCTTCAGAACCATCGGGGTTAATAATTTTTAAGCCAAATTTTTTATCCGAAACATTTAGCAAAACCCCATCACTTCCAATACCGAAGTTTCTATCGCAAATTTTTTGGTAAAAAGCCTTGGTTTGGTATTGCTTTGGCAATGCATCTATTACCAAATAATCATTCCCCAAAGCTTGGTATTTAAAAACCTTCATTACGGATGTAAAACTCCTTTTTTATCGATTAATGGAATAGTTGTGAAATTTTTCTCCTCAACAGTATCAGCCAAAAAAATGTACTTTTTATCGTACAATTTACCCATGTGGTAAAAGCTAACCCAAAACTCATTGGTAAGTTGAAATAAATCTTCTTGAATATGCTCAATTTTTTGAAAACTTTTAGGAGGTATTTTCTCAAAGAAATGACGCATTACGGTTGTTTCCTTTTCTTTTTCATCAATTTTTCCGTAACCTTTCGAGTTTACCAATACTCCATAGATTTCTTGTGCCTTAGAGTTAATGATGTAAACACTCCATTCTTCTCCTCCTAAATCGTTGGTTTCAGGAACTATAGCCAAGGCTACATCAGTAATTTTCGGAAATTCAATGTCTTTTATCATACGACTTCAAAAATAGGTATCAATATTTCAATAACCCGATAAATTCTTTTATGTTTGACTAATGTTGGTAGAGGCCATATATCCTACCCGTTTTGATGCGGCACAGTACGACCACCTTTTAGCCAAGGGCTTTTTTAGAGGCGCCTCTATGATGTACAAAACTCAGCTACTTTGCATTGGCAACAAGGTAAGTTCGGTGATTAACATACGGCTTCCTTTAGAAAATCATGAGTTTTCAAAATCTCAACGAAGATTAAAAAGCAAGGTAGAAAAGCGGTTTCGCATAAAGGTGCACCCTTATTACACCAACAAAGAGCACGATAGGCTGTATCACACTTTCAAGCAAAAGTTTCGTGGCTTTTTATACCCTGATATTGAGAGTTTCTTAAGCTTAGGCTCTCCATTTGCCTTTACCATTTTTAATACCCACATTATTGAAATTTTTGATGGGGATAAGCTAATTGGTTTTAGCTTGTTTGATTTTGGTGCAAAAGCCTGCGCCGGATTACTTGCCGTGTATGATCTTGATTATGCTAAATACAGCCTCGGAAAATATACCCTTCTAAAAGAAATTGAAATTGCTAAATATGAGGGATATGACTTTTATTATCCCGGATATATTTTAAACAACGACAAAACTTTTGATTATAAAGTATGTGTTGGCAATGTAGAAAAACTGAATTGGAATATTGGTTGGCAGCATACCGAAAACTTAAGGCAAGGTGATTATTTAAGTGATGAAATTGAAGCCAAAACCAATACTGCATTGGCTTTTATAAAGGCAAATGGATTTGAAGGAAAACTGTTTTATTATCCCAATTTCAGTTTGGGATATTTAATGAATATACCACGGGTGTTTACTTTTCCGGTTTACATACAACTTTTTAATTCAGGGATTTCAGGAGATATTTACCTCTATTACGATCATTTTAAGAAAGAATACGTGTTGGGCAGCTTTCAAATAATTTCAGTTTTTCCTCGGTCCGAAAGATTAGAGATTTCTGACGAATACCTTAACTCCACAGAGTTAGATTTAAACATTAAAGAAAATATTCAGGTGTTTTGCCGAACGGCAGATTTGAATGAAATTAAAGATGTTTTGGAGCTCTTCCAACCACCTTTTGAATAAAATTGATGGAGGCTTGATTAAAGTCTTTCCACTTTTCGATATTAACAATGTGACCGCATTGCGGCAACACCTTCAAACTAGATGATTTATGTAAATTGGAGATTTTCTGCACCGCCGGTAAAAAGAGATAATCTTCATCTCCCATTAAATACAAAGTAGGAATGTTAACTTCT
>JAAZVO010000008.1 GCA_018623405.1 Crocinitomicaceae bacterium | reverse complement strand
TTTAGATTTGTTCGCAAAAATAGGATTTCGATAGTTCTAAAATTATTTAATGAAACCTTCCTGCTTTGCTCCCTTTTACAATTTAAATTTCGATGTTGCAGGTAACGTAACAGTTTGCTGCTATAATAAGTCTTTCGTACTTGGAAATGTAAAAAGCAACTCAATTGCAAAAATCTTAAAGTCGCCAATTTTAAGCGAATTGCAGCAAAGCTTAGCAAAAGCAGACTTCTCAAAAGGATGCTTTTTTTGTGAGCAAAATATTCTTGCCGGAAATGCGGAAAATGCATTGTTAAAAGAGTACGATCAATACTATCAAAGTAAACAAGAATTACTTGGAGAATTCTCTCCAAAATCAATAGAGTTAGAAATTTCTAACAATTGTAATCTGGCTTGTGTGATGTGTTATGGAAAGTATTCTTCTACAATACGTAAAAAAAGAGAAGGTTTGCCTTCTGTAAATAATACTTATCCGGCCAATTTTGCCGAACAACTTTTGCCCTATTTAGAAAAAGTTGAGGTAATTAAATTTTTGGGAGGCGAGCCGTTTTTAAATCCCTACTACTTTGAAATTTGGGAGGAGGTTTCAAAAATAAACCCGTCAATAAAATTGGTAGTTACCACCAATGGCACCGTTTTCAATAAAAAAATTGAAGACCTTATTTCAAGGTTGAATTTCGAAATAATAATAAGCACCGATTCCATTTCAAAAGAAAATTTCGAAAAAATCCGTGTTGGAGGAAATTTCGAAAACTTTTATAGTAACCTTATCCGGTTTAAAGATCTTCAGCAAAAAAAAGGAAAGTATATAGGATTAACCCTATGTCCACTAATGGTGAATTATTCTGAAATTCCTGAAATAATAGAGTTTTGCCAAAATGAAAATCTATCCATTTACTTCAATACCGTTGTTAATCCTATTTTTCATTCTACTTTGTATAAGGAAGAAAATATTCAATTTGAAATCATTCAAAGTTGGAAATCTAAATCTAAACTACTATTTGGTGAAAATGGACATGAGAAGCTAAATGGGTTAATTGCATTACAAGAAAGTCAAATAGAAAAATCGAGAAGAAGAGCCCGTTTCCTAAAGTATCTAGAAGAAAATAAAATACATCCCTTTATAATAAATCAACTAAAAGGTGCCTTTTATTACGACGATAAGTGTGGAGAAACAAACGAAAAAATTGATTTACCTGCTTTTGAGCGATTTTTAGAATCTTCTTCGGTATTTTTTGAAATAGGGATTAAATCAGAAAATAAAATTGTGTTGTCAGAGTATATTTCAAGCTACCCCAACCCCCAGTTTTTGATGAAAGAAATCTTAACTTTCGACATAGAAAACATGATTCCATTTTTTGCAACAGGTACCTCAAAAAGCTTAAAAACCCAAATGCAATATCAATTTCCTTGATTTTTTGCTATTCCTAGCCAAACCTTCACTTTATGGCCATAGTGGTAAGCATATTTTAGTGCCACACTATGAAAAGGATGAACCACATATTTATACCAAGGTTTTAATATGTAATTGTAATATGGATTTATTAGTGTTTTAAAGAAGAAAATTTTTATCCCCCAAAAAATTGATTTTAAATCAACACCAAATACCATTATGTAGCCAGCCGTTACAGCAAAAAACCAAGTATTGAAAGAGCTTAAAACTATGCCTGCTATTAGGCCAATTCTATGTTCGTAAAAAAAAGAGGGTGAGGCCAAACCAACCCTTAGTTTCGATTTTATTCTCCAAACTATTGCCCCACGCCAAGTAAACATTTGGTTAATACAAAAGGCAATAAACGCTATAATAAAAACCCATCCAAAAGGTTCAATTAATAAGCAAAACACCAAAAAGGTTAAAATTTCGGGCAATAAAAGCCTTTTAGAAACTAAGCTTATTGCCCTATTAGGGCTTGTGTTGTAAAAGTTATGTGTTTTGGATATAGCATCTTTTTTTCTATCTGTAATATGGTGTTGGGTAATACTTCTAAACCCTACTAAAAACTGCCATACGGCTAATACAGTAAATAAAAGTAAGGGAAACTCCTTATTTGAAACTAACCAAAACGTATAAAAGGCAAAAGTTGAGGGTACAACATGGGCGTATAAACTATCGGTAATTAAACCAATTGTTTTTCGCTCCTTAAGCCTAATTGGATTAAAGGAGTATAATATAAATAAAAGCAGTTCAATAATTATGAAACCAAAAGAAAGTTGAGTTTTAGGTAACCAAACCCAAGGAATAAAGGCTAAACACAAAAAGATTAATGTTACAAAAGCAAATTTTGGCAAACTACTTTCTAAAATAAAATTTCGCTTGCCGGCAATCTTATCTTTTTCTTTATCAGAGAAGTCGTTAATTAAGTACCCTAAACCTGCAATGCCAACTAAAGTGGTGAAGGCAAGGGGAGTTATTTTTAAAAAAGTAACTAAGTCGATTTTTAGTTGTAAGGCAAACAAAAAAAGAAGGCCGGCTAAACCTGCAGCTTTTGAGCTATACCAATCTGAAGCACGAGCTATTTTTAAAGGTCCTCTCATTTACTTTTCAAAAGTACAGATTGATGCGAAAAGTCATTCTAATGCATTGTTTGGGTGTTAAATTTGCCAAACCTTGAGCAAGCAGCCAACAACATACATTTCTGCAGAACCTATTTCATTTACGGCTTATCTAAAAGAGGCCTACAAAAAACGATTTTTGGTTTCAACTTTTGCAAAAAGAGGGATTAAGATAAAGTATGCCCAAACCTTTTTAGGGGTAACTTGGTCTTTGCTACAGCCATTGACAGGTCTCGTAATTTTCACGTTCTTTTTCGATTTCCTTATTAGCTTCGATGAACTTGAGGTTGCTTACCCTATTTACGCCTTCACAGGTATTACTGTTTGGAATTACTTTTCATACATTTTTTCAACCGGTTCAACAGGATTAAGAGAGGCTTCTGATTTAATTCAAAAATTTAATTTTCCCAAAGTGCTTTTTATTTTATCAAAAGCTGTAATAGGCTTTTTTGAGTTTTTAATGGCTTTAGGAGTTTGCATTATTCTTTTGTTTTTGTTTGGCGAAGGAATTGGAATTCAAGTCTTGCTTCTTCCCTTAGTTATAGCAGGAACAGCTTTAACAGGTTTGGGCGTGGCATTAATTGTTGCTGCAGCAACTGTGCGGTTTAGAGATGCCTACCACATTGTTCCTTATTTAGTGAATTTTGGAATTTGGTTTACCCCAATTTTTTTTCCAACCTATATTTTTCCTGAAATTTTAAGAAAAGCGCTTTGGTTTAATCCTATGGCGGGTTATGCCGAGTTTTTTAGGTGGAGTTTGTTAGGGGGTAATGCTCCCGATTGGCAATATATCTTTGGGATGGGTTTAAGTATCCTTATCTTCGTAGTAGGCTTAATTTACATGAAACGAACCGAAGATAAAATCGCAGATTACATTTAATATGAGAAATGTTTTTATTGATAAAAAACTCGAAAAAGAGTTTCAAGAAAATGGCTTTGTAAGGGTTCCCTTTTTAAATAAAGAAAAGGTTGATTATTTAAAAAACACCTTTTTTGAATTGGTTAAAGAAAGTGGGGGAATTAACGTGCCCGGTGAAGTACTTGGCGATGCCAATTATGAGGTAACCTATGACTTTACTTTTATTGATAAAAACATAGATTACAAGAAGAAAACCTTTCGAAAAATAAACGAGGTTTTTGACCCGATTTACAATGATATTTTAGATAATTACAAGCCAATTATTGGGAATTTTATTAGAAAAAAGAAAGATGCGGGAGAAGTTCCTTTGCATCAAAATTGGGCTTTTGCTGATGAGGAAAAATGCTCAACAGTTTCCATTTGGGTTCCTTTAGTGGATAGTAATGTGGATAATGGAACCCTGCAAGTGGTTCCAAAAAGCCATAAAAGGTTTGGTAAAACAAGAGGCCCTATTGTGCCTTGGGAGCTTGAGGAAATTAAGGGAAATATTATTGAAAATCACTTAGTTCCGCTTGAAACCAAAGCAGGAGATGCTGTAATTTTAGATGATAGCATTGTGCATTATTCAGCCATCAATAAAACAGAGGGGTTAAGACTTACTATTCAGCTTATTTTAATTCCAAACGAGTTTCCATCCATTCATTATCACATGAATCCTTCAATTTCGAATGAAAAAATTGAAGTGTTAGAAGTAGACCATGAATTTTATATGAATTTTAATCCATGGAAACTGCCTGAAGGAGAAAAGCGAATAAAGGAAGTTGGGTTTAACGAAAAACCTATTTCAGAAAAAGATTTTATTAAAAGAATAAAAGGGCCAAGGTTCGATAAGTACCACAAACCAATTCTTAAAAGAGCTTTTGAAAAATTTGGGTTTTCATGAAAAAAATCTTTCAAAATAAGAATGCTCAAGCAAGATTTGAGGCCGAAGGCTTTGTTGTAAAACCTTTTTTAAATTCTAACAAGGTTGCAGAATTATCAGGATTTGCAAAGTCTTTTCCGGTAGATATCAAAACAGCTTTTTACTCAACTTCTTATCATGAAGATTTAAACCTTAAAAAGGAATATCATCAAAAAGTATATGAGCTTTTAAAAGGTGAAATTTCAGAAGTTTTTGAAAATTTCGATGTGCTTGGCTCAGCATTTTTATTTAAACAACCCGGCAATGAAAGTTGGATGCCCCCTCATCAAGATTGGACTGTAGTTGATGAAAAAAACAGCGTTTCGTTAACCATTTGGATTCCGCTTCAAGACTTAAATGAAAGTAATGGCGCCATAAAGGTTTTGCCAAAATCGCATAAAAAGTTTACTCAACTAAGAGCACCTTCCATCCCTTTTCCTTATCAAGAAAATTTTATGGATTTGGAAGCGAAAATGGAAACTCTCTTTCTAAAAAAAGGCGAAGCTTTTATTTTTAATCATGCTTTGGTACATGGCTCTTCCATGAATAATTCTAAGGAAACAAGAATTGCGTTAGCTATTGGCTTGGTTCCAAAAAATGAGGAGTTATTTATGCTGTACAGGCAAAACGGAACCACCTCCAAATATGCCATGCCTAAAGACATGTTTATTAGGTACCCCGAGGTTGCCAAAGAACCACTAATTGGCGAAAAAGTGGATGAATTTAAAACTGAAAAATTTGAAATGACGAAAGAAGAAATAACTGCAGAAATAACCAATACAAACCCACAAGCCAAAAGGGCTCCACTATTTACCGACCCTGAAATAAACGCTCAATTTTTTAAAGATGGTTTTGTGAAATTACCTGCTTTAAATGAGGCTGAAATTACCGAATTAAGGGCTTATTATGAAGCGTTAGGAATAAAAGATGAAATGGGTTATGGCTTTCATGTGGGTATGGACCAAACCAACAAAGAAATGGTTGCCCAAATGGTTGATAAAATTGGCGGAATTGCCTTACCAAAAGTTCAACCCTACTTAGTTGATGTTCAGCTATTCACAGCAAGTTTTGTTATAAAAGAGCCTAATCCAAAGGGCGTGGTTCCTCCACATCAAGATTGGAGTTTTGTGGAAGATGAGGAAACCCATACCTCTGTTACCTGTTGGATTCCTTTACAAGATGTAAACATGCAAAATGGGTGCATTGGCGTAATAAAAGGAAGCAACAACTTTTTTGATCATATCAGACCTAGCCCTTCACCACAGGCACCTTCTCCTTTGTTTGAGCATATGTTTACTATTTTTCCTTATCTCCAATTAATTGAGATGATGGCAGGTGAAGCGTTGTTTTTTAACAATAAAACCATACATGCTTCCCCTCCTAATACCACCGATAAAGTTAGGTTGGGCATTGGTTTAGGTTTAACTCAAAAAGATGCTGAGGTAAGACATTACTATTTAAAGCCTAGCACAAAAGATCGGCTCTTAAAATACAAGGCAGATCAAGCTTTTTATAAGAAATATGATAACCCACAATTAGGAAAGCTTTACGAAGCGGGAAAGGTTATTGAGGATTATGAAGTGTTGGCAGAAGTACCTTACAATATGCAAACGTTTACCAAAGAGGAATGGAAGGAGAAGTTGAAAGAACAGAATGAATTCAATATTCCTTTGGTTGAAACCATGGCAGATTTATTCAACTACAATATGGATGGAACTCCTAAAGAAGAACCACAGCAAGAACCACAGCCGGTTGTGGAAGAGATGGTTGAAGAACCAACCACCAATTCAAACCAAAATGAGCAAAAAGGAGGATTTTTTTCAAGAATTTTAAAGAAAATTTTTGATTGATGTTTGAGTTTCCAAAACAAATGAAAAAGGTCTTTAAAGACGATGCTACCCAATCCGAGTTTGAAAAAAATGGCTTTGTAAGGTTGCCTTTTTACAATGCTGAGGAAATTGAATACCTTAAAAGTTTGTATGAAAAACTTCACCCTAAAGAAGAAACAGGTTTTTATCCATCAACTTTTTCAAAAGACAAAGGATATCGAAAAACCACCGATGAAGAAATAAGAAGAGTAGGTGGAAGGTCAATAGAAAAATACCTTCAAGATATTTTAGTGGTTTGCGGAAGTTTTATTGTGAAATATCCCGGCCCCGATTCTGTAATGGGCGTGCACCAAGACATGACTTTAGTAGATGAAAGTGAGTTTACCGGAATTAATATTTGGTGCCCATTGATAGATTTAAATAATGAAAATGGCGTTTTATATACTATTCCAAAAAGTCACAGAATAATGCCTACCTATAGGGGAGCGTCAATTCCAAATATTTATGATGAGGTTTATAAATCTATTCCGGAGTTAATGACACCGATTTATCTAAAAGCGGGCGAAGCAATATTTTTTGACCAGAGCATTTTGCACTACTCTCCTCCAAATTTATCAGAAAACAAAAGAATTGTTACCAATATCTATTTCTCCCATAAAGATGTTCGTTTTAGAACAGCTTATTACCCAAAAGAAAAACACCCGTCCAAAATTGAGTTGTTTGAACAGGATGAATCTTTTATGACAGACTTTGAGCAATTTGGTCAGAACATTTTTGATAGGCCTAAAATTGGAAAGTCTCTAGGGTTATTTGATTATGAGTTTCCCACTTTAAGTGTTGATGAGATAAAAGAGTTAAATCAAAAGCCAACCATTTTCTCTTGGTTTAAATCTATATTTAAATGAGGGAACAAATCTTTTTAAATAAGGAGCATCAAGCTCTGTTTGATAGAGACGGGTACATTGTTTTACCCATGGTAAGCAATGATCAATTGAAACAGCTCGATAGCCTATTTGATGAAATGTATCAGCAGGTAAATTATACAGGATTTGTTTCAACCAGTTATAGCCCAAATAAAGAGTTCAAAAAATTTTTTAGTGATAAAATTGTTGAGGTTTTAACTTCTTCTTATCAAAACACATTTATTGATTTTCAGCCTTTTGGTGGATCATTTTTGTTTAAAACACCTGGGCTTAACTCTGCACTACCATTACATCAAGATTGGACAATTCTGGATGAGGAAAAGTATTATGCTATAAACTGTTGGGTTCCAATTTCGAAAATCACTCCTGAAAATGGTCCACTCCATATTTTACCTGGAAGTCATTTTGATAATTTTAAAACTTTAAGGGCGCCAACAATACCATTCTTCTTCCAAAATGATGAAGAAATAGTTAAAGAAAGCTTGGTTTCTATTTTGCCTGCACCTGGCGAGGCAGTAATTCTGAATCAAAGTTTGATTCATTACTCCTCAACCAATAAAACCAATGAAGTTAGAAAGGCCTTAACTGCAGGAGTAAAAAGTAAAGGGGCACCTATGCTGTTTCACTATTATAATAGGCAAGAAGAAAAGCTAGAACAGTATTTAATGGACGAAGACTTTTTAATAAGTTTTGATGATTTTTACCAAGATATTCAGGAAAGACCGAAGGGTAAATTGCTAAAAGAATGGCAAGCTAATGACAAGTTAATACTTGACTCAACCGGTGTGGCAAATGCACTAAAAATATTTAAGAAAAACTCAAGAATTAGTGGGAAGAGAAGTAATTTTTTTAAACAATTAGTTTCAAAATTCACTTAAAAATGAAAACCCCGAAACTTAAAAATCATGTATGGCATCATAAAATGGAAGAAGATGGTTATCTCCATATTAAGGGGTTTATGGAAACTGACCAAGTAGAAAATATTAAGCAAGTTTTTAACTCATTATATCATAAATATCCAACAAAGCATTTAGGTTTTTGGAATACTATTTTAGACCTTCCTGATAATGAATTTGATCAAACAAACTCCTCGCTACTTAGCATTCTAGGCCCAATTGTAAGTCAATATTTTGATGAATATGAGTTAATTCAAGCTACAATAATGTCTAAGCTAATAGGTGATTCTACCAACTGTCCGTTGCATAGAGATAACTCTATTTTAGATGAGCGTTCTTTTATGTTTTGGAACTGTTGGCTACCTTTAATTGATATTACGCCTAACAACGGACAACTTTATGTCATAAAGGGTTCTCATAAATTAAAGAATGGAATTGTTCCCTTTGGTGAAAGTTGGCAAACAAATAAAACCCTTGATTATTATAAAGATGAGTTGCTTTGTCTTGAGCCGTCAGCCGGAGACTTGATAATTTACGCAGACAGGACTTTGCATGGTTCATTTCCTAATAATTCTGATGCCCTAAGGCCGGTTTGCCATTTTGGGTTATTACCTTTCCAGCCAAAATTTCTTTTCTTTAAGCGAAATGAATTTAATAGCATTGATGCTTTTGAGGTAGAAAAGGATTTTTATTTAAATAGAAACGGTCTAAAAAGTACTGAAGAATTTTTAAAAGACTATTCGTATGATATTTTGGAAGAAAAAAAAGGTGAAACCCCAAAAGCCTTCATCTACCCCGAGTGATGTTGCTGCATTTTATAATACTTATCACAAGCAATTTAAAAAGGTTTATGGTGATGTTATTCAGGCATTTAGAACAAATAATTTAGAAAACCTTCTAAATTATGAGTTTAACTCAGCAGGTTTTAATAAAGGAGATAAATTAATTGATGCAGGTTGCGGCGTTTGCGGGCCCGCTATTCATTTTGCAAAAGAATTCAAAGTTCAAATTGATGCCATTTCTGTATCCGATGAACAAGTAAAAGAGGCAGAAGAGGAGATAATAAAAAACCAAAAGGCTAACTACATTAAAGTTCATCATAAAGATTACCACCAAATGAGCAGCTTTTTGGAACAAGAGACTTACGACGGGGTTTATTTTTTGGAAAGCTTCGGCCATTCATTCAACAAAAAGATATTGTTAGATGAAACTTGGAAAATGCTTAAACCGGGCGGTATTTGCTATATAAAAGACTTGTTTTTGAAAGAACCTATTATCTCATCTCACAAAGAAAAAATTGATTATGAGGTTGGCAGAATTAATGAATCATACAAATATGATGTTTCAGATTTGTATGAAGTTTTAAAAATTATTAGAAAAAAAGGGTTCATATTAAACTTTGTAAAAACTATTGATTTAGATATCAATGATTTTGAAAATCTAGCAATTTCTAACGAATTTCAAGAGCTAACAGGCATTTCGAAAATTGATAATTGGGAGGAATATATTTTTCCGGTAGACTTTTTTGAAATTAAAATCACAAAACCCATTCACGACCTTAGTGATGGATTAAATAGATATTTTCTTCAAAACCTATATTACCTTCAGGTAAAAGGTGAGGTTCCTTCTTGAAGCATTAACTTTTTAGTCTTATTAATTAGTTTCCAGCTTTTATAAGAATTAATAATTGAGGATTTTCTTACTTGCTTTTTAAATTTATGAATATCAAATTTTCCGATTACGTTAGGCTCTAGTTTTTGGGTAAGGTATTTTATATCAGGAGGCTGGTTATAAGTTTGAGTTAATAGAAAATTCGAATCTTTTACTTCGTATTTATTTAGTTTATTTTTATCATAGTCAAAGAAATAATAATATTTATTGCAGGTTTTTGGAACAAAAAAATTTGAAAAAGCCAAACGTGTTTTCTTAGAAAAATTTGGGAAGGAAAAATGAAGTAAACGAGAATTCCAAATGATTGCCTCACCAAAATTTACATTTAAGGGAATTGAATATCTATTTTGAATTTCAAATTCATTTAGGTACTGCACCCTTGGAAGATTAATTCCCCTTATTGCATTCATGAATTGATGAGATTTTGGCACCACCCAAAGCCCTCCATTATTTGAATTAATATTTTCCAAAGGCACCCATAAATTATAAGAATAGTTTTCTATCTCATCAGTATAGGTCCAATCAGAATGCAATAATAGGTTTTCACTCATTGGAGGCTTAACCATAAAGTTGGAGAAAATTGAATAATATTCACTGGAGATTTGATGTTTAATTCTTGTGCCTATAAACTGGTTTAAAAAAGTATTAACTGCCTTCTTATACTCATAATCCTGTATAAAAAAAGTAGAAAACATAGTTTGGTAATTCTTGGGAGTTTCTGAGAAAAAGAAATCTCTAACTTTCTTTAATTGCTCAGGAACAAAAAGGCTCAATTTTACATAGCCATCCTTTAATAGTTTACTGTTTAAATCCTTTTTATTTAAAAATGGCTTATCCATATAAGTGCTAATTTTGATTAGGCTAATTTTGGCAATTATCTGAATTTATTTAGATATACATGGATGAGATAATACAAGCAAGAAATATTTCTAAAAAATTTTTTTTGGAGGGAAAGACCCAATATGCAATTAAAAATATTTCTTTTAGTGTATTTAAAGGGCAATCAATTGCAGTTTTAGGTAGAAATGGCGCTGGAAAAACCACACTTTTAAAATTATTGGCTGGAATATTAAAGCCAACGAGTGGACAAATAATTATTAAAGGGACAATACTTTCTGTAATTGATATTGGTGGGGGGTTTCACCCTGAATTATCTGGAAAGGAAAATATTCATTTTGCCTCAAAGTTACATGGAGTTTCAAAATCAAAATTAAGTGAAGTTTATGAAAATATCATTGAATTTTCGGGGCTAGATAATGCCCTAGATATGCCAGTAAAATCATACTCAAGTGGTATGTTTTTGAGATTAGCATTTTCTTGTGCTATTTTTTTTCCATGTGACATATTACTTATCGATGAAATCCTTCAAGTAGGAGATTATAAATTCCAAGAAAAATCAATAAAAAGAATTAGGGAAATAAAAAAATCAGGTGTTAATATAATTCATGCAAGCCATAACCTAGATGGATACGTTGATATTTTCGAAAAAGCAATGTTGTTAAATTCAGAATATTTTGAATTTGGAGATTTTGAGGAAATACTTTACAAGTATCAATTCCCAGATAAAGGTAAGGAAATAAAAAGTGATGACAGTTCTACTGTATTGTTAACCAGTGTTTTAGTAAATAACAAAAAGGTGAATTCTCATTTGATTTCACTTTATTCGGATAAAAAAATTAAAATTCACCTGAAAATCATTTGTAAAGAGGAAATAAAAGATTTACATGCTTCTATTGACATTTCTACAGGAAAAACCCCATTAATTTTATCAAGTTCAAAATTCAGCAATGAAAATTTTTTGATTAAAGGAGCAAATGAAGTTCAGGTAGAATTAGATGCTAATACACTTTCAGAAGGTTTGTTTTCATTTACCATATGGATAGGTACCAGTTTAAAGACTTATTTGATAAAGGACACTTTATTTTCAATAAAAATTGTTAAAAACCAGAATGAATTAAACCCGTGGGATATTTCCGAAAGGAACCAACCAATTAAATTACCTTTTAGGTGGTATAAATCAATTAACTAGGTGTTTAATAATATCATCTATATTAAATGAAGGGAAAGTATAATCAGAAATCTTTGAGGAATTTATTGGTTTAGGTTTTTTGTTCCTCAATATTTCTTGAAAATCCTTGTCTTTATATTTGATTTTTTGCAGGTCAAATCTTTTGTTTGGTTTTTCTTTCAAGTAAAAATGAATTAATTGAGCATCCTTATTCTTTGCTCCAATAATGCAAACATTTCTAGGCTTGTTAGTAGTGTTTTTATGTGAGCCATGAATTACCTTATGGTTTATTACTATGGCTTCCCCCTTTTTACAGGTAACCGTTTTCGCAAAATGCATTAATTCATTTTGAACTTTGGCAAATGGCCATGGATATGGATTATTAGTGCGCACCGAATTTGTAATTTTTTGAGAGCCAGGAATAAAAAATAAAGCTCCATTTTCTGTATTAACATCTTCTATTGGTATCCAAATTCCAAATGATACATCCTTTGATTCATCAACATTTGTCCAATCTTGATGTGGTGGAATTATTGAGTTTTCTCCTGTTGGTTTAACTAAATAGGTACCATAAAAAGGAGAAATATTTGTGAAGTTTTTAATTAATGAGTCTTTAAAAATTTTAATTATTTTCTCAGAGTTGGATGCCTTGTTTTCCCTAATATCAAAGTTATCATTTCCTTCAAACCCATATTTTTCTACCTTGCCAATATTGTTATTAAATAGGTTAATGCAGGCATTAATTTCTTTGTTAGTTCCAAAACGTATTTTACAAAAACCATTTTCTAAAAAGAATTTTTGATTTGAAATATTTCTAAATATTTTTGGAATATAATAATCCACAATTTTTCTTATGCAAAAAGTATCTTTCAAAAATAATGCTTTAGAGTCACAGTTTTCACAAGATGGTTATGTGTTAATTAAAGATTTTATTGACCTTCAAAAGGTAGAAAAGCTCAGAAAAGTATATTTTAAATACCACATTGAAAGGAGAGAAGATTTAATGTGGAATACTTTGTATCATATCCCCGTAGAAGAATCAAAAAAAGTTAGTAGTTATATCCTTAAACTTCTAAATGATGAGCTTCAAAGTTTATTTGAAGAATTCAGAGCTCCTTTGGCTACAATTATGAGTAAATGTGCTATGGTTCCAAAGGGTCTAGATACACCTCATAGAGATTATTCTGTTGCTGATGAAGATGAAGTTGAATATAGGAACATTTGGATACCTTTAGTTGATATTGCCTTCCATAACGGCCCAATGATGGTAATACCAGGCAGTCATAAATATCCTCATGCAACACTTCCTGTTATGGGGAAATGTTCTTATAGAGATTATCATGAAGAATTGAAAGATAGATTTACAGAACCTATTTTTATGAACTCAGGAGATTTATTGGTTTATGCCGACAGAACAATACATGCCGGACTGCCTAATTACTCTGCTCATGAAAGGCCTGTGGTTCATTTTGGAATACTCCCTAAATCTGCAAAACTTTATTACTTTTCTTCTAACAGGAGTGAGGAGGGGAAAGTTGATAAATTTGAAATTCCTGATGATTGGTATTTGAAAGCTCGAGATTTTAATAATCCTCCATTAGAGAATGCAAAGTTTATTGGCACTTATGATGATGACCGCTCAAAAATTGAAAAGTTTTTAAATAACTTGAATTTAGTTAATGTATAATTTAACTTCTCTGTTAAGGTAGGAAGTCTCATGGCTTTCTCTTCAGTATTAATGTTGTTTTTTGTCTCAATTCTTGATAAAACTTCATTTCTTATTAATGGTTTGGTTGGGCCATCAATAATAAAGGCTAGTTTTCCATTTGGACTATATGAATTACCATTAACCCAATCTTTATTTAAATAAAAATCATCCATTTGTTTTAATATATACCTTTTGCCTTTAAAAGGATAACAAGTGAATAACGCAGCACCTTTGTGGGTGATTTTTATAACCACCCCAGTGCGCATAAAATCACCTTTATTTTCAGTTGAATAATGAAGTAAGCGATTATCCATAATTAAGGCTTGCCCCTTCTCCAATTCTATTGGAATCATTTTTTTCATTATGTCATCTAAAGCATTTTCATATTCGAAGGGCGGAAAATCAGTTTGGAACTTTGAAAACATTAAATGGCTTTTTGGAAAAACCCAAACACAGCCATTGGTTTTTGTTGTTTCTTGTAGAGGTAACCATAAACCAAAACTTAGTTGTTGGTTTTGCAAGGTTATCATAGGGTCTTGGTGTAGCTCTACTTTGTTTCCTCCTGGTTTTTTTGAAAAAAAATGTGCAATAGGAACTTTAAAATCAGTGAAGTTCGATTTTAAGAAGGTATCAAGCTCTTTAATTATTGAATAGTGAATTTCCCTTCTTAGCTGTTTATTTTTTAATAATAATGAGATGGAAATACCTCCAATAAAATTTAAATTGTTTTTGTAGTTACCGAGGATTGCTTTTAGGTTTTCAATTTTTTCGTGGTTAACCTTATTTAGGGTAGCATAACCTTTATTTTTTATTTCTTCATAAACTCTATCATTTTTAAAAATTCCTACGACCATACTATTCCCTTTTTATCAAAAATGGAAATAAAGCCCCCTAATGTATATCTAGGAATTTCACCTTTTGGTTCAGTAACTTCATGCCAATAATTTCCTCCATCGAATATTATCATATCACCAACACCAATGTTTATTACTTTATTCTTTAAGTTTTCAAGGTAAATCTTTTTTTTGCCCGAAAATAAACCACGTTCATCTTTTAATTCTTTATAATCAGGGTATTTTGCATCGAACACTTTTAAATCACCACCTTTTTTGGCAGACTTTAGTACAATAAAATAGCTTAATTGGGCAGAAGATTTTGGTATTTCTACAAATTCGTAAAAAGAATAGTAAAACTCTTTAAATGAGTTTCCAACATGGAATTTTAAACCTCCTTTGTATGGATACAGCTTCCTAACAGAAAAGGTATTTAACTTTAAACTACTATTGCAACCATTAAACTCAGCAGGCTGAATACTTATAGAATTATCAAGGCCTTGAATTATCCCTAAAACCTTTTCATTTATTTCATCAAGAATTGGATGAAAATTATCTTCAAAATCTCTAGATAATTTTTGAAAGAAAAGATTACAATCTTCTGTGCTTTCAAGGTTTTGACCTAATAATGAACTAAAAGAAATTGGAAAACATTCACCTGAGTTTTTTGCAAAGGTGAATTTTTTAGATGAATCAATTCCTTCATATTTTTCAATGATGCTTTCACAAAATGTTTCAGAAAAAACCTCCCTAATAACTATTCCAGTGTATTTATCAGAAAGAATACTGTCAATAATATTACCATTAATAAACATTTGGTTATTGGTTTCTAAAAAGTTTAATTGACAGTTTTTAAATTGAGAAAAAATTTTTTTTATCAAGGTATAGATTTACTTTTTATTAACTATTGTAAATTAAACACCATAGTGAGAAATTTTTTTGGGTGCAGAAATAATAATGAATTTATTTTACCAAAAATAATTTTATCTATTGAAGAAGTCCAGTATAAACGTTTTGGTTTTTTTATTTCTAACCGTTCTAATCCAATTTATTTTTGGGTTTTATTTTAATGCCTACGGTGCAACTTTAAATTACCTTTTTTCTGGCTTATTACTAGATAATCCTTTAGTTGATACTCACTTTGTTTGTTGTTTAGGACAAGATTATGTCCTAAGCAAACTCTATAATTTCTTTCCAAACATAAGCTGGTTTCCACTTTCATTATTGATAGGCTACTTTTTAATCTTTATATCTTTCTTGGTATTAGCTAAAAATGCTTTTCCTATTTTTAATCACGCTAAAATAATTCTTATTGCCTTATTTTTTCTTCTATTAATAATTAATGAATTTGTTTTTCTTGGAATTACCTTTTTAGCTTCATTTTTAGTAGTGTTAGGGTTCTTACTATCATTTCTAATTCAAGAAAAATCAATAAAAGATTATATACTAATCGGATTTATTACAGTTTTAGGAATTATATATAGGTTTGATATGACCATTTTAATTGCCTCAATATTCACTATTCCGATTTTAGTTTTTGAGCAAAAAATGAATTTCAAGGCCTTTAAAGCCCTATTGCCATTTATTGTTATAAACCTTTTATTGATAGTTGCTTTTTTAGTTGATAAGCAGGGAAGTTCTGAATTATACAAAGCTGGTGAACCCCAATTTTATTTCATTTCTGATGGTAAATTCGCAGTCCCCATAGATCAAATGGGCTCTGCTCAAGATTCAATTAAATATATGGCTGTAAGACGCTACTTTTTAAATGATGAAGAAAATATTACATTAAACTTTGTTTTATCTCTAGTAGAAAAGCCAAACAATATTTTAGAAATAATAAGCAGGTCAGCAAGAAGTACTTGGGAATCGGGGAAAATAATTTTTAAAAAAAACCCGGTATTTTATCTTGCATTTCCTATCCTCTGGTTTTTTTTGATATTTCTATCCAAAAGGCGAATTGCTATATTAATTGCTCCGGGATTAGGCCTAGTTTTAATATTTTTTGTAGGGATTATTTTTAAACTCGAACATAGAATGGTTTTCCCAATTCTATTTGGTTTAATCCTCTATTTATTGTTTCAAGAAAGAGAAAGATTAAAAAAACTATTTATTTCAAATGTATTGTTGATTCTTTTTTTATTGTCAGAACTGTTATTTTTTGGTCTTAAACATGCTGAGGCAAAGAAAAATGCAAAGTTATATTCTGATTTTTTATTTGAGAATGGATCAAAATTCGAGAATATCCTAATAGATCGCGAGTCATCATTTATATTAAATGTTGGTGCATTTAAGCCTTTAAATGAGTTAGGGGCTGAAATTTATACAATTGATATGGGACAATTAACTTATTTACCGCAGTACAACTCTTTTCTTGAATCAAAATGCAATTGCAACAACAAACAGTTTCTTAATTTAATTAATTACATAGAGAGTAAAAACAATTTAAATATTTATTTAACCTCACCTGAGAATGCTGATTTCTTGAAGCAATATGTTAAGGTTATTTATAATGAGAATATTGAATTTAAAAAAGTAGAACTAAATAATATTATTGATAATATTAACGCATACCAAATTACAAATTGAAGCTATCACTAATACAGCTTTTGGTAGAAGGTGCAGAACCTGAACGAAATTTTCAAAGGGCCAAAAAATTTATTGAAGCAAATAATGCAGACCTAATTCTACTCCCAGAAACCATTGACTTTGGTTGGACTCATCCCTATGGTATTGAAAATGCTCTTCCTATACCCGGAGAAGCATCTGATTTTTTTTGTGATTTGGCAAAAAAGCACAGCGTTTGGATTTGTGTTGGATTAACTGAAAGGGAAGGAGAAAAGAATTACAACACAGCAATACTTATTAATAGGCAAGGAGATATTGTTCTAAAACATAGAAAAATAAATCTTTTAGAAGTTGAATTTCCCTATTATGAGGTTGGGGCAAAACTTGAAGTAATTAACACCGAGTTTGGCAAAGTAGGGTTAAACATTTGTGCAGATAATTATAAAGAAGCGCTTTACCTAGGAAACAGTCTTGCCGCAATGGGTGCCCAAATTATTCTTTCACCAAGCTCATGGACAGTTTCTCATGAATTGGTTGAGGGTGAAAATCCATATTTTAAAAAGTGGATTGGGCCGTTTTCAACTCTTGCTCAAAACCATAACTTAATTGTAGCTTCAACAACTGCTGTTGGGTACATTATTGGAGGGCCTTATGTGGGGAAGAAAATGGTAGGAAAATCTTTAGTTGTAGGTCCAAATGGTCTTATATCAGAAGGTATCCAAAACGAGTTTGCATCAGAAACCATTACCATCGAGGTAGAATTGCCAAATAACCCCTTAAAAGGTGAACAAATCTCAAAGAAATTGACCAAATAAAATGGGTGTAATTGTTAACGGAGTTCAAACAAATATTCCTTACAAAAGGTGTACAAAATGTATTTCTGATACCACTTGCCCTGGTATTAAGTTTGACCAATTTGGGGTGTGTAACTTTTGTCATCTCCATGAAAAGTGGACTCAGATTTACCCAAATAATAACGTAGGACAAAAAATTCTTGAAAAGGAGATATCTCAGATAAAAAAAGCTACTAAAGGGAAATTTGATTGTGTGGTTGGAATAAGCGGAGGAAGAGACAGCACCTATTTATTGCACCTAATTGTAACAAAATACAAACTTAAACCTCTTGCTGTGCATTTTAACGATGGGTTTGATAACCCTGTTGCAGGAGAAAATATGTTGAGTACCATTAAAAGGTTGGGTGTAGAAATTAGAACCATTACCTCCAACTACAATGAATCAAGAGATTTAAAAATAGCTTTTCTCAAGGCTTCTACTCCCGATTTAAATGAAGGTACTGATGTAGGAATTGCGGCTGCTTGTTATGGAGTGGCTCACCAAGAAAATATTAAGCATATAATTTATGGTCAATCATTTAGAACCGAAGGAATTAAGCCAATTTCTTGGGCTTATATGGAGGGCGAGTACCTAAAGAATGTACACAAAAAGTTTGGTGAGGTTACGCTTAAACCATTTTCTCCAAACAGGCCAAATTACCAATTAGGGCCCCAAGAATTATTTTACTTTTCATTTATAAAGGGAATAAAAGCTCACTCCCCACTTTACTATGAAAATTATTTAAGGAAAAAAGCTGAAGAAATCATTAAGAGAGAATATGATTGGGTATATCCCGGAGCACATTATTACGATGATTTGTATTGGAGTTTAATTACTTATGTACAAAGGGTAAAATTTAACATCGATTTTAGGCTAAATTCTTATTCTGCTTTAATTAGGGATAACCAAATGAATAGGGAAGAGGCCATAGAATTAGTAAAAGAAAAATATGTATTGGAAGACCCTAAGGTTATTGACCTTTGCCTAAGGAGATTACAAATAACAAAAGACCAATTTAATGAGTGGCTAAAGTTGCCTCCAAAAACGTTTAGAGATTACAAAACGGGGTATCCCAAAATGAAACTAGCAAAACCCATCATAAAAGCAATGTCTAAAACAGGCTTTTTTCCTGAAATTGTGTACGATAAATATTTTAACTGCGGCGCTTAATGTTAGTTCTAGGAATAAACGGTGGTTTTGGAGGAGGTTATCAGGATGTTGCTGCAGTGCTTGTTGAAAATAATACAGTATTGGCTGCAGTTGAAGAAGAAAGGTTAAATAGAATAAAGCATTCAAAAGGCCAAATTCCTTATTTGGCAATTAGAGAAGTTCTAGATATTGCAGATAAAAATTTTTCGGATGTAGATAAAGTGGCTTTTCATGGAGCTACATGGGGAAATCAAATTGTTGAGGATTTACAAAACTATTTTCAGGCACATTTTGGATCTTGCCCAAAATTGGAGTTACATCATCATCATAAATGCCATGCGGCAAGTGTGTTTTATTTATCTCCTTTTAAAAACTCATTGGTAATTACTGCAGATAACTCTGGTGATGGTGATTCTATTCACATCTACAAAGCTTCAAAAGGTAGTGGATTTCAACTTTTAGAGACTTACAAAAGGCCTCAAAGTTTTGGCGTTTTTTATTCTTTAATAACTCAATATTGCGGGTTTCAAAAAGATAGAGATGAGTTTAAATTGATGGCTTTAGCCGCAATGGGAAAACCAAATTTAGACTTATCATTTTTAATGAAGTTTGAAAATGGAAAATTGCATTTAAATGAAGCATATTTAATTTCCATTCCGCCGAAAACCCCAAGCCCAACGGAGCAAAAAATGTTATTCAATGAAAAGTTTGAGCAAAAAATAGGTTTTGCAAAAGCCTTGCCTGGCAACCCAAGTAAATTTCATTTTGATTTAGCTGCGTCTGCCCAAAATCAACTTGAAGTTGTAATGACACAATTGGTAAGTTTTTGGCTAAAAAAAACAGGCGAAAAGAACCTTTGCTTTGCAGGTGGAGTAGCATTAAATGGTAAATTAAATGGAAAGTTGGCTGACCTAACCAATGGAAAACTCTATACTAATTGCTGTTCAAATGATTCAGGAATTTCTTTAGGAGCCGCTTTTTTGTCAAATACTCCAACAAGAAGAGTTCAAGACAATCCATTTCTCGGAAGAGCATTTAAAAACGATGAAATTGAAAACTCCTTAAAAGAGGTAGGTATTAAATACCAAAATATTGATGATTCTTATAAAACCGCCCAAAAACTTATTTTAGACAAAAAATTTATTGGATTCTATAAAGGAAAAAGTGAGTTTGGCCCTAGGGCATTGGTAAACCGAAGTATTTTGGCAAACCCACATATTGAGGAAGTAAAGCAAAAACTAAATAAGAGAATAAAGTTCAGGGAAGGATTTAGGCCTTTTGGGATAGTAATCAGAGAACAAGATTTGCAAAAGTATTTTGAAACCAACCAACCTGCTTCCCCTTTTATGAATATGGTTTTTAAGGTAACTGAAGGTTATAAAGACTTATTTAAGGAGGTAATTCATTTTGATGGAACGGTTAGGGTACAAACTGTATCAAATAAATTCCCTTTACTTTCTGATGATTTACCTTTCGTAATAAATACAAGCTTTAACCACAATAAAGAACCCATGGTTTATGCACCTATTGATGCAATTAGAACATTTTTTGGCAGTGGTTTAGACTACCTAATTCTAGAAAACTTTTTAATAGAAAAACCTAAATAGAGGGGCGGTAACGTTGCTCTGCAACTAATTCAGGATTTTCGTTTTTTGTGCGTTTCATTTCATCTGCTAAAAAAGCGGCAAAAGTGGTTTTTGAGGCTTCCATTGATTCATCTGAAGTTACAAAGCTTGTTTTTAAAATTTCTTCATAATCTTTTGGAGGAGGAGCATATTCTGATATTACTTCTTTACCTGTTAACACTTTTGATAGTAGAGTAAGTGCGGCTTTTCTGTATTTCCATGCGAATTTGAAAAGGTCAATAATCCTATAGTTTTTAATAAATACAGTTAAGTAACCTTTAATCAACATCCACTCTAATTGCTTTTTGGTAAAGTTTTTATACCATATCGAGCCACCAATTCTAAATCGGTAATCATCCCAATTTCTAGAGATTCCTGCAAAACCTTGTTCTTTTTTTGAAGCCAGTCTAGCTATTTCAGTGCCAGGATAAGCCACCATAATAGAAAACATAGGAACATCTGGGTTTACCTTAGCAGCAAAGTCGATAGTATTTTGCATAGACTTAATCGTTTCGCCGGGATGACCTAAAATAAAAAATGCACCAGTTTTTACTCCTACCTTCCTAGCTAAATCAAAAGCCCTTTGTATTGTTTCTTTTGTGTTTCCTTTTCCTAAATTCTTTAAGCTAATTTCATCTCCTGCCTCAACACCCATATGGAGTTCATAAATTTTTGCACGCTTAAATTGCTCTATTAATGGCTCATCAATATATTTTACATGAGTTTGAACATCCCATTTTATTTTGTCATGAATTCCCTTTTGAATCATTAACTCCATAATTTGATAGGCTCTAGGCATATCAACAGTAAAAATCTCGTCCCCAATATTGATATACTCAGGGTTAGCATAATTTATAAGCTGTTCAAATTCTTTAATTACACTTTGTGGACTTCTTTTTCTAGCTACTCTTCCATTATGGTTTACACAAAATTGGCAGTTAAAGGGGCAACCTTTTTCTGTTTGTATGTAATACATTTCTGCCTTTGGTAGTAGGTCCCAAGCAGGTAAGGGTAGGCTTTCTTGATCAACAATATTTGGACGCGGAGGTGTCTTAATTATTTCATTTCCTTTTCTGTAAACCAACCCCTTAATTTCTTCTAAACTTTTAACTCCTTTTTTGTAGTCAACTAACTCTTTTAAAGTTATTTCACCTTCGCCAACTACCCCAAAATCAAAAAAAGGAAATTCTTCAAGGGTTTCTCTTGGTAAAGTGGTAACATGAACCCCTCCAATAACAGTTAAAATATTAGGGTTTAACTTTTTAATTAAGGCAGCTTGGTAGGCCGCAGGTTTAATTTCACTTGTAAAGGCAGTAAGACCAACAATATCTGGGTCGAACTCTTCAGTTCTTCGAACAACTTCTTCAAAGTTTATTTGCTCGTATTTAGCATCTATTACCTTAATTTCAACTTTTTGGGTATTTCTCAAATATCCTGCGAGATGTGCAAGAGCGGTTCTAACATATTGAGGTTGATCGGTCCAAGGCTCAATAACATTAATTACTGGTGGGTTAATTAAAAGAACTTTGGTCATTTAATTACAAAATTTGGTCTATTTCTTACAGATTCATGGATTCGCCAAATATATTCTGCAATTATTTCTAAAATAATAATAACCCCTGCAATTAATAAAGTGGGTAGAGAGAAAACGTAAGAATAAATAGGTGAGATAAATACCAAAAGAATTTCAAAGCAAAAAGTAAAAACTCCTAAAAGCCCGATAAGTCTAATTACAAATAAGGGAATATCTGTAAATGAAAAAATGGAGTCTAAAAAGAGTTTTACTTTCTTCCAAAAGTGCCATTGTGATTTTCCGGAGTGTCTTTTTTCTCTTTTATAAGGTATGCTAACGTAGGGAAATCCTAACCAAGAAATTAAATAAACAATATTGGTATTCTTCTCAGAAATAGTTACAATTTCTTGTCTTATTTTCTCCGAAAATAAAATGAGGTCATACCCTCCTTTGGGAATATCAGGTATGCC
>JAAZVO010000140.1 GCA_018623405.1 Crocinitomicaceae bacterium | reverse complement strand
TAAAACCTTTAAAGCTTTATCGAAGTTTTTTATTTGAGATTTTTGGTCTTGGCATTGCGCCACTACGCCAGTTGGTAAGTGGGTTAACCTCACGGCAGAATAGGTGGTATTTACACTTTGACCTCCAGGACCTGAGGAACAATACGTTTCTTTTTTTACTTCGTTCATGTTTATTTCAACATCAAACTCTTCAGCCTCAGGTAAAACAGCAACAGTTGCAGCCGATGTATGAACTCTACCTTGAGTTTCTGTTTGTGGAACTCTTTGAACGCGATGCACCCCTGATTCAAATTTCATTGTACCAAAAACATCCTCTCCAACTACATTAAAAATTATTTCCTTGTAGCCTCCTGAAGTCCCTTCACTAACATCAACAATTTCAGTTTTCCAGCCTTTAGCGTCACAATATTTAGAGTACATCCTAAAAAGATCTCCGGCAAAAATCGAGGCTTCATCTCCACCTGTTCCTGCTCTTATTTCTACCACCGCATTTTTGGCATCTGCTGGGTCTTTAGGAATGAGTAAATACTTTATTTCTTCTTCTAACTGATCTTTTTTATCACCAAGTTCATCAAGCTCTAACTTAGCCATATCTCTAAATTCTTCATCTTTCTCTGTTTCAAGAATTTCTTTCGAAGACTCAATATTTTCTAGAGTTAGCTTGTAATTATTATAAGCGTTTACGATAGGCTCAAGATCTTTATATTCTTTATTGAGTTTTACATATTGCTTCATATCAGCAATAATTTCGGGATCGGTAATTTTTTTTCCTACCTCTTCCCACCTATCTTTAATAAATTCAAGTTTGGATAATAAACCTGATGACATAACTAGTTGTATTTAAATTCACCATAGGGCGAACGAATAATTAATTCTTTTTTATCAGACGATTCAACCTTACCAATAATTTTTGCCTCTATGTTAAATTGTTTAGCAATTTGAATCATTTCCTCGGCAGAGCTAGCATCGGTATATATTTCTAATCTGTGGCCCATATTAAAAACCTTATACATTTCTACCCAACTCGTTCCGCTTTCTTCTTGGATAACTTTAAAAAGAAAAGGAGTTTCAAAAAGGTTATCCTTGGTTACCTTGAGGTTTTCTATGAAATGTAAAACTTTGGTTTGTGCTCCTCCACTACAATGAACCATACCATTAATCTTGTTTCGGTATTTTTTTAATATCTCCAAAACCAACGGGGCATAAGTTCTTGTTGGCGAAAGCACAAGCTTACCAAAATCTAAAGGTGTTTGTACTGATGGTTCAGTAAGAGATTTACTACCTGTATAAATAACATCTTGAGAGATTCCGCCATCGAAACTTTCGGGGTATTTGTTAGCCAAATATTTACTAAACACATCATGCCTTGCTGAGGTAAGTCCATTACTCCCCATTCCTCCATTGTATTCAGATTCATAAGTAGCTTGGCCAAAAGAGGCAAAACCAACAATTACATTTCCCGCTTTGATATTTGCATTATCAATAACATCATCCCTTTTTATCCTGCAAGTAACTGTCGAATCTACAATTATAGTCCTCACCAAATCTCCAACATCGGCTGTTTCTCCTCCGGTTGAAATTATTTCAACACCAAATTCACCAAACTCTTTTATTAACTCTTCTGTGCCATTAATTAAAGATGAAATTACCTCTCCAGGAACTAAGTTTTTATTTCTGCCTATGGTAGATGAAATAAGAAAAGGACCGGTTGCACCAACACAAATCAAATCATCAATATTCATAACCAAGGCATCTTGAGCAATACCTTTCCATACAGTAAGATCACCAGTTTCTTTCCAATACAGGTATGCTAATGATGATTTTGTACCAGCACCATCAGCATGCATTGCTAAGCAATAGTTTGGGTCATTGGTTAAATAATCAGGAATAATTTTACAAAAGGCTTTTGGAAAAAGGCCTTTGTCTACATTTTTTATGGCTTTATGAACATCTTCTTTTCCTGAAGAAACACCTCTTTTTTCGTACCTGTTAGTTGGTTTTTCCATAATAAAAAAGCATCACCTAAAGTGATGCTTAAAATTACTTAAATATGATTAAAGTTGCTATTCTTCGCCTTCAGAAGTACCATCATCTGTTCCTGAGTCTTGATTTTTTGGAACATAATCATCCCTCAAAACAGAGAACACAGTTCTACGATTAGCTTGGTGAGCAGCCTCTCTTTCGTTGGCCGGAAGATTATTAATATATTCTTCAGTTAAAGTAACTTGCTGCCCGTTATACATTCCTGAATATGGATCTCTCTCACCATAACCTTTTGCTGTCATTCTATCTGCAGGAATTCCTTTACTAACTAAATAGTCTACACAACTTTGGGCTCTTTTCTGAGATAATATTTCGTTAGACTCATCTGAGCCTCTAGCATCAGTGTGAGCAGCTAACTCAATAACAATGTTAGGGTTATCTACTAAAGTTTGATATAAGAAATCCAAAGAATCTTTTGATTCAGGTCTTAATGTAAACTGAGCTAAATCATATAATACTTTTGGAAATGAAATTTCCTTAGCTTTTATAGATTGTAAAACAAAATCGTGAACAAAAGCGGTAGATTTTTCTACACCAACTGTGGTTTCCTGACCTTTTGAATTCAAATAACCTTCCTTAGATACCATAATGGTGTAAGAAGTATTCTCATTTACATATCTTTCATCGCTTCCATCTTTTTCTGCAAAAATGTAAAAGCCGGTTTGGTCTGTTTCTAACTCAACAGACGAGCCATCAGTTCCAATAAGTTTAACTGATGCACCAACAATAGGCTCTTTGGTATCTACATCAGATACAGTTCCTTGAATGGCAAAAATGATAGGTGGCTTTTTAAATAAGTAAATATCATCACTACCCCTACCACCAGGTCTGTTTGATGCAAAGAAACCTTTGTCTTTGTTTCCATCGAATATAATTCCAAAATCATCTGATGGAGAATTAATCGGGGCTCTCATATTTTCAACATTTCCCCACTTATTTTTGCCTGTTTTTTCAGCCTTGAAAACATCAAGACCTCCCATTCCTGGGTGTCCATTTGAAGCAAAGTAAAGTTCTCCATTATCTCTAACAAATGGAAACATTTCATCATCAGCAGTATTAACATCTGAACCTAAGTTTACAGGCTCACTCCAAGTTTTTTCTCTTTTGTCATAAGAAGTGATGTAAAGGTCTTTACCGCCATAACCACCCGGAATATCAGAAACAAAAACCATTGTTTCTCCATCTGGCAACATTGTCGGGTGACCTACAGTAAAGCTATCGGCAGCAAATTCCAGTTTTACGGGATCTGCCCAATCTTTACCTTGCCTTCTAGCAGTCATAATATAACAGCCTAGAACAGAATTCTTTTCCGTTGGGCACCTAGTCCAATAAATGTTGGAATATCTACTATCAAAAGTTGCTCCCCCTTCATTATCAGGAGAGTTTACAGGTTCATCATAAGCGATAGGTGTGCTCCACTTTCCTTTTCTATCAATTTTTGCTACATATAAGTCTGAGTAATTTTGACCAGTTCTAGTATCAATAGCTCCACCAATTGAGCCATCTCTTGTTGAAGTAAATACAAGCTCATCATTTTTTTTACTTCCCCAAACAGGAGAAAAATCTGATGCTTTGGAGTTTATTAACCTTACATTCTCAACTTCATATTCGGTAGGATTATCCAACCATTGTTGCCCTTGCTTGCAAGATTTAGCACCTTCAATACCATCGGGGTCTCCAGGGTTTTTAGCGTTATACGCATTGTACTCAACTAGAGCTTCATCATACCTCCCTTGAGCTTTTATAACTTGTGCATAATACAATTGTACTTTAGGATTGGGATGTTGCGCTTTAATGGCTTTGTCATACCACACCTCTGCTTGAGGAAAATCCTGCACGAACTTGTAACATTGACCTATTTTGTATATAATGTCAATTTTCGTTTTACGGTCTTTTTCTTTTGAATATGCCTTTTTGTATAAGTCAATAGCGGCATAGTATTGTTCACTCTTATAAGCAGTTTCAGCTTCTCTTGTATAATCCTTTTGCGCAAAACCATTGAATGACAATGAGATAGCAAACAAAAGGAACAGCAACTTTAGTACCTTCATATAATCCCTGTAAGTTAAAGTAGTCCTTTTTTCAAGGTGAGCAAATTAAGCAATAATTTTCTTTTTTATCAAAAGGATAAAAAAAACCCCGCCAAAGCGAGGTTTCATTAATTATTTAGCGAAAAGTAGCTCTCTATATTTAGGTAAAGGCCAAAGATTATCATCGATAACAATTTCCAATTTATCTACTTCGTATCTAATTTTTTCGAAGAATGGAAATACCTTTTCACAATATTGCTTGGCTTGTTTTGAGGCGTCTTCAATTTTATTTGCAATTTTTCTTTCCTCAACCATTTCGTAAACTAGTTTTTTAATTCTGTTTACTCTTTCAGATACTTCCCTAAGTTCTTCAATTTGAGTTTCGGCTAATTCTTGGTATTGATCTCCAAAAACGTCTTTCATGCCTTTTACGTTTTCCAACAACATATTTTGATATTGGAAAGCCGCAGGAATTATGTGATTTATAGCAATATCACCAATAACCCTACTTTCAATTTGCACCTTAAGCTTGTAATTTTCGTTCAATATTTCATATCGAGCTTCAAGTTCGGTAGGGGTTAAAACCTTTGTTGCTTTAAAAAGATCTTTAACCTTTTTATCTAAGAAAAAATCTAAAGCATGAGGAGTAGTTTTTACGTTAGATAAGCCTCTTTTTTCAGCTTCCTTAACCCAAGCATCGCCATATCCATTACCTTCAAATCTTATATTTTTAGACTCAATTATGTACCTTTTAAGGATGGAAAAAATTGCATCGTCTTTTTTCTGACCACTTATAATTAATGCATCTACTTCCTTTTTAAAATCTCTCAATTGCTTTGCCATAACAGTGTTCAAAACAGTCATTGGTCCGGCGCAATTTGCTGTTGAGCCTACTGCCCTTAATTCGAATTTATTTCCTGTAAAGGCAAAAGGAGACGTTCTGTTTCTGTCGGTATTATCCAAAAGGATATCAGGAATTCGTCCAACTCGAAGTTTCAATTGAGACTTTTCATCGGGAGTCATTTTGCCCGGTTTTACTGTTTTTTCAATTTCATCTAAAATTGAAGTGAGTTCAGAACCAATAAATGCAGAGATAATAGCAGGAGGAGCTTCATTTGCACCTAACCTGTGATCATTTCCTGCAGAGGCAATTGAAGCCCTTATTAAATCTGCATAATCGTGAACTGCTTTAAGCGTGTTTACAAAAAAGGTTAAGAACCTAAAGTTTGTTTTTGGTGTTTTACCCGGACTTAACAAATTAACTCCTGTATCGGTAGCCATAGACCAGTTATTATGTTTTCCTGATCCATTCATTCCTGCAAAAGGCTTTTCGTGAAGAGCAATATAAAAGTTATGTTTTCTTCCTACCTTTTCCATAACATCCATAATAAGCTGGTTATGGTCAACAGCTAGGTTTACCTCTTCAAAAACGGGTGCACATTCAAATTGGTTCGGAGCAACCTCATTGTGTCTAGTTTTAACAGGTATTCCTAATTTATGAGATTCAATCTCCAATTCTTTCATAAAGGCAACTGCCCTATCGTGAATTGAACCAAAGTAATGGTCGTCTAATTGTTGTCCTTTTGAAGAAGAATGACCAAATAAAGTTCTGCCGGTTAGGGCAATATCAGGTCTTGCAGTATATAAAGCATAATCAATTAAAAAATATTCTTGCTCCCAACCTAAAGTGGCGGTAACTTTAGTAACATTTTTATCAAAATATTGGCAAACAGCTACTGCTGCTTTATCTAAAACAGAAATAGAATTTAATAATGGCGTTTTAAAGTCTAGTGCCTCTCCTGTGTAGGAAACAAAAACTGTTGGAATACAAAGAGTTTTTCCAAAAATGAATGCAGGCGAGGTTGGGTCCCATGCTGTATATCCTCTAGCCTCAAAAGTATTTCTAATACCTCCTGAAGGTAAACTTGAAGCATCAGGTTCTTGTTGAACCAATTGACTTCCGCCAAACCTTTCAATTGCTCTTCCTCCTTCTGCAGGTTCAAAAAAAGCATCATGTTTTTCTGCCGTTCTTCCTGTTAAAGGTTGAAACCAATGGGTGTAGTGGGTTGCACCTTTAGACAATGCCCATTCTCGCATTCCTGCGGCAACTTGGTCAGCCATTTTTCTGTCGATACGGTCACCATTTTTTATAGCTTCCATAACACTATCATAAGCATCATCAGTAAGATGCTTTTTCATAGCATCTACATTAAAAACACTTTCACCATAGAATTCTGATACCTTGTTTGAAGGTGGATCTACTTTTAGTGGTGTTCTACCTAATAAGGTCTGAAGAGTTTGAAAACGATAAGTTGACATTTTTTGAAAAATTAAATTTTTTCCAAAAGTATGTCATTTTTTAGGGGGTAGAGATAAAAAAATACACTTTTTTATGAACAAGCGTGTGTATTTTAGGGGGTAACTTTAAAATCACTACTACTTCAGATCTTTTTCTATATTTTTTTTAGTATCATCAAGTTCTTTTTTGGTTTCTGAAATAGAATCTTGGATATCGTTTTGAATATCTTGTGTAGCATCTTTAAACTGTCTGATTCCTTTTCCTAACCCTTTTGCAAACTCAGGAATTTTATTGGCACCAAAAAGCAAAAGGATTATTAATAGCACCATAAATATTTCTCCGGCTCCTAAATTGAAAAATAATAGCATGAATCTAATTTTATACAAAGTTAATGATTGAGCAATCCCCATAATTTTTTAATCTGTCGTGGTACCATTGTAAATTTTTGGTTTGGACTTCTAAATGTTCTGGAGCGTATTCGTCACTAACTTTAG
>JAAZVO010000139.1 GCA_018623405.1 Crocinitomicaceae bacterium | reverse complement strand
GAACCAACTGCTACAGCCCATTTAATTGATCAAATTGAAATGATCAAAAGAATATTAGATAATGGCTATGCTTACGAGGTAAACGGCTCTGTTTATTTTGATGTTGAGAAATACGATAAAGACTTTGATTACGGAATCCTTTCAGGTAGAAAAATTGAAGACCTTATAGCAAATACAAGAGAGTTAGATGGTCAAAGTGATAAAAGAAATCCTCTAGATTTTGCCATTTGGAAAAAGGCAGAAAAGGGGCATATCATGAGATGGCCTAGTCCTTGGGGCGAAGGTTTTCCCGGATGGCATCTTGAGTGTTCTACCATGAGTACAAAATACTTAGGTAAAACATTTGATATTCATGGTGGTGGAATGGATTTAAAGTTCCCGCATCACGAATGTGAAATTGCTCAAAGTGTAGGTGCCGATGGTAGAGCCCCTGTAAGGTATTGGATGCATGGCAACATGCTCACCTTCGAAGGTTCTAAAATGAGTAAATCGTTAGGAAATACCTTTACCCCATTGCAATTGGTAGCAGGCGATCATCCTTTGTTGGCGCAAGGTTACAGCCCAATGACGGTACGTTTCTTTATGCTTCAAAGTCATTATGCCAGTACCTTAGATTTTTCTAACGATGCCTTAAAAGCAGCTGAAAAGGGCTACCAAAGGCTAATGAATGCAATTCAAAACCTATCGCAACTTAACCATACAGAAAAAGAGATAGATGAAGCCTTAAACAATCAAGTTAATACGCTGATTGATGGATTATATGAGGAAATGAACGACGATTTCAATACTGCCAAAACCTTAGCAGTGCTTTTCGAAATTGTTACTTTAATTAACTCTTTTTACGATCATAAACTTGATTTAGGAAAACTAAGCAACTCAACCTTTGAGCGTTTACAGAAAGAGGTAAAAGGGTTTGTTTTTGATGTTTTTGGATTGAAATCTGAAACTTCTAACGATAATACAGCCATGGACGCAGCTATGGAGGTACTTATTGAACTTAGAAATGATGCTAGGGCGAATAAAAATTGGGCTTTAGCAGATAAAATTAGAGACGACCTAGCCAAGGCGAATATTCAAATAAAAGACGAAAAAGGTAAAACCACCTACAGCATAATCAAATAGTATGATTTTATCAGGTAAAGAAATTGCTCGGCAAATGGGCGAGAATATTATTATAGAGCCGTTTGAAGAAAGCAGGTTAAATCCTAATTCATATAACTTATCGCTTCATAATGAGTTAATGGTTTACGATAATTATGAGCTTGATATGAAAAAGGAAAATAAGGCGAGCAAACTGATTATTCCTGAAGAAGGTCTCTTACTTGAAAAAGACAAACTTTACCTTGGCAGAACAACTGAGTTTACCGAAACCAAAGGCTACGTGCCAATGTTAGAAGGAAGATCTTCTATTGGCCGATTAGGTCTTTTTATTCACGTTACAGCAGGTTTTGGAGATGTTGGGTTTAGTGGCTATTGGACTTTAGAAATGTTTTGTGTGCAGCCTATTAGAATTTATGCAGGTGTAGAAATTGCTCAAATTTATTACCACAAAATTGATGGTGACTACGAACAATACATCAGCACCAAATACCAAAACAATAAAGGTATTCAGCCAAGTTTGCTCTTTAAAGATTTTATTTAATTAAAGCTTAAACCTTGTTTGGTCGGTTTCTTTCTCGTATTGAAACCTTGAAATTGGCGTGTTATTTTTAAAGAAGTTTTCTGCACCCCAAGGTTGTTTTACCATTCTATATAAATAACCATGATGCTCGTTGTCAATTAAAACTCTGTAGGTAATTGTTCGTCTGCCTACTTCTTTAACTTCCTCAGTTACTCCCACCGGATATCTATCTTGTAATTCAAGATAAAATGTTGGGTCTTGTAGGTTTGCTGATGAAAGGTCGAAAGTTTTTGGTCCGCTAGGTTTTGGAGTAACTTTTTTAGGTTGAGGCGTTGGCTTGGGTGTTGGTTTAGGTGCAGGAGGCGGAGTAACCTTTGGTTTTTCTACAACTTTTGGCTCAGGAGCTTTAAATTCTGGCTTTGCTTGAACTGGTTTTCCTGTACTGCCTGTTACTTCCTTTTTTTCTGGAATTTTTTGTTCCGGAGCTGAAAATTCAGGTTTTTCTTGCACCGGCTTTCCGGTGGTGCCGGTTACCTCAGGCTTATCGGGCGGGCTACCTGTTGAGCCAGTAACTGCTTTAAATTTTGGCGGTTCTTTTTTTGAAGGGGTAAAAGTATTGGGCTTTTCTTCTTTAGGTTCAGGTTTTTCGGATTTGGTTTCAGCTAATTCTTTTTCTTTTTGTTTTTCAGCCTCCTTTTTCGCTTCCGCTTCTTTTGCCGCTTTGGCTTTAGCATCGGCATCTGCTTTTGCCTGTTCTTCTGCTTGTTTTTCGGCTTGCTTTTGTGCCTCTTCTTCTGCTTTGGCCTTTGCTGCTGCTGCTTCAGCTAACCTTTCTTCCTCTTTCTTTTGCGCTTCGGCTTGGGCCTCGGCTTCTGCCTTTGCTTTAGCCTCTTCCTCCACTTTATCAAGGTTACTTACAAGTTGACCAACCTTTTCATCGTGAGGTCTAATTTTTTTTGCTTCGTTCAAAAAGTTTCGAGCACCTGCATAATCCCCTTTAGATGCGGCTTTTTCGGCCTCTTTCAAGGCAGAATTAAAAGCTTTATCGGCTTCCTTCTTTTTCTTCTCCACCTCATCCATCATTTCTTCAATTTGCTGATAAACACCTAAGGTATAATCAGCATCCCAATCGAAATAGCCTGTTTTCTGATTAAAGTAAATTTCACCGACAGGTTTGTCTAATGCAGAATAATCTACTCCTTGCACAAAATGAAGCATGGACACCTGCCAAGAATCGTATTTCTGCCCGACTGAAACTTGGTCTTTGGTTACACCACTAGATTTTACGCTAATCTTTTTGGTTGCATATCCGGGCTTAGAAAATTCTAACACATAATCTTTTCCGTAATCTAGTTTTACAAAAAACTCCCCTTTCCCATCTGTATCGTCTGTTTTTATTTGAGTTCCACCAGCTTTTACAGTTACCCTAATGCCGGATACAGGACCTTCATCATCAGTACAGACGCCAAAAGCTTCAAACTGCTCAGGTTGGGCGTAGGCAATAAGCTGTAAACACAGCAATATAAAACTAAAAAGTGCTTTCCTCAAAATTCTTAATCGTTAATACTAGGAGTATAATCTGGTTCGGTGTTGGTTAGCAAATCAAATTGCAGGCCAGTTATGCTCACACCTTCGCGAAAGTATTATTTACCGCCCCAATCGTGCACTACTTTTGTAAATTTTACAGGCATTCTTCCTTCATAAACTACTGTTCTTTCTATAATGTAGTAGCTACCCCTATCAAAGTATTCTTCGTAAACTTTTCTATCTAAGCTTTTTAAGGCATTAATAAGTTTCTCATCGTATTATTGAATAACTTCTTTTTCTTGTTTCGGAACTATCTCTTCTATTGGTCGAGCGTTTTTATTTAGCGCTTCAAACCCGCTTGAGTAATTTTCAATTCTATTCCTCAAGTTTTCTTCTTTTTGCCGCTTGTATTCTTCTTCAAATTCTTCAAATTCTTCACGCTTATATTCCAAATAGTTGGCATCCCAATCAAAGAATCCCTCATCTCTATCGAAAAAGATTACCCCTGCACTTTCTTCAAATATCCTTGCATCTAAACCTTTTACCTCTCCGAATAAATAAACTTCCCAATCTCCAAATTTTTGAGCAAACGAAATATCGTCTCTTGTTAGCCCGTAGGCATTCACGTTTACAAACTTTTTGTAATACTGAAGTTTTTCGAATAGAATTACATAATTGTAACCATACTCAAGGTTAAACTTAAAAATCCCATCTTTTTCAGTTCTTTGTTTTGAAATAAAGAGTCTCCTCCATAAACAGATACTAGTACATTTTTTACCGGCTCATTGTTTTCAAAGTCGTAAACAATACCCTTTACCTTAATATTTTTAGGTTGGGCAAAACCACTTAAAAAAAATAAAAGGAAGAAAGCGGAAAAAAGGTATCGCATATTGATTGGTACGGAAAACAAAGAAATAGGTTTTGGGTAGATTATTCTAAAATCGAGCGTAATTTCCTGCCTTATTAACAATATACTTATTTTTAGCAACTTAAAATCAAGCTGAATGAAAAACTCTATTGTATTCTTCGCACTTCTTTTGGTGGCATTTTCCACCATTGCTCAAGAACCATCAAAACCTGAACACGAAAAAAGAGTGTATTTGAATGATGGAAACACTTATGTTCAAAAAAGTTTACCGCTTTACCTTAAGTTTAGTACCGAACCAAACGGAAAATCATACGATTTAAAAAGTAAAGCTACAGCCAATTATGCAGACCCAATGTACTTAGATACAGAAGGTGTTAATTACATTAGAAGTAAATGGGCAGTAGATAAAGAAACAATGAAAACTGCCTCACCACAGCAAGAAGTACTTTATGAATTGTATGCCGATGGTTTGCCTCCTTACACTTCTTCGAAGTTTTCAGGCGCGCCGGTATACAAATCTGATAAAGTTTATTACGGCAAAGGGTTGCAGGTTGACTTAACTGCTAAAGATGCTGTTTCGGGAGTGGAAACAATTCATTATGCCATTGATGGAAGCTACAAAGACTATAGTAACACACTTACTTTAGACAGCGAAAAAGAATATACTTTATACTATTACTCAAACGATAATGTTGGAAATGCAGAGGCCACAAGAGAAAAAAGTTTTGTAGTTGATTTAACCTCTCCCACTACTAATCATGCCATAGATGGTATAGTTTACCAAAGCAATATCTTAGCTCCTTCTACCCTATTTAAGCTAACCTCAACTGATGGTTTGTCAGGAGTTAGGGTTACTAGCTACTCTTTTGATGATGGAGGGGATAGAAATTATGGAAATCAAATTTCAATGAGCGGTTTAAAAGATGGCAACCATACTTTATACTACTATGCAATTGATAATGTAAAAAACACGGAAACTAAAAGTAGTTTTGAGTTTTACCTCGACCTTATTCCTCCAAAAACCGAAAATGAAATTGTTGGAGATCAATACAAAGGCAACTACACTTACGTGAGTGAAAGAACCAAAATCAACTTATCTGCAACTGATAACAAAGCAGGTGTAAAAAATATTTATTACAGAATTGATGGTGGTGAAAGATTTACTTTCGATAGCAACTTTAACCTTCCTAATAAACTTGGTGTGCACACCGTAAAATACGATGCGAACGACAATGTGGAAAACCTTTCAGGAAACTCTTACTTAACCGTATTTGTAGATAATAAAGCTCCTGAAACAGGTATCACTTATGGAAATCCTCAGTTTTTTAAAGAAGGTGAATTGTATATCAATAAAGACACAAAAATTAAACTTTCTCCAAGAGATGCTCATTCAGGAGTACAGGCTACTAAATATGCCATAGATGGCGGAAGCATGACAGACTACAGCGAGTTTACTATTCCAAACGAAGGTCCTCATACCATTAGCTTTTATGCTACAGATAATGTAAACAATGAAGAAAGTAAAAAGGAAAGCAAGTGCCATGTAGATAATACACCTCCTGTAATTTACCATAACTTCAGTATTGAGTCAACAGAAACTAAAGAAAAAGGTGGAGAGACATTAAATGTTTATCCAAATTATACAAGGTTGTATTTAGGAGCTACAGATGAAAAAGTAGGTACTGAAGATATTTACTACTCTATTGATGGTGGCGCCCTAACCCTTTATTCAAGTCCACAAACTTTAGATATTTCTGAGTTAAATAGGTTTGGCAAAAAGAAATTGTATGAAGTAAGAATAGTTGCCAAAGACAAATTGGGCAATGAAAGCGAGAAAACAGTTAAATTTTACATTGGTAGAGAATAAACTCAAATAAATTTTCACAAAAGCCCGAGCTGATTAGTTTCAGGCTTTTTTGTGCTTTGCCTCACCAAATATTGAATTATTATTAAATTTATTTGCACAAAATTTAACCCCATGAAAAAGCACTTATTGATTGTATCAGGAATTCTATTTTCAGTAATTATTGGTTGTACCTCAAGCCAAGAAAAACAATCTTCTGAACCTCAATCAGCTCCTGAAGTAACCGAAAAAACTAAGAAAAGTCAAAAATCTGCTTCAGAACAAGGGTTAAATTATGCTATGAGTACAAAAGCACAATTGGCAAAAAACTTAATGGGGGCTATTCAAGATAATGGGGCTGCCAACGCAATAAGTTTTTGTAATGTACACGCCTACCCTATTACAGATAGCTTGGCCCAAGTTTATAACCTAAATATTAAAGGGTTACCGATAAACCAAGAAACCCAAACAATGCTGCTAACGAAATTGAATTAGCCCATATTGAAACCTTCAAAAAAGCCTTAGCCGACGGAACAGAAATTGAATCAATAGTTGAGGAAACGGGAGAAACCGTGAACTTCTACTACCCTATTATTACCAATGGAATGTGTTTGCAATGTCATGGCGCAGCAGGAAAAGAAATTGACGGTGCTACCCTATCGCAATTAAATAAACTTTACCCTGATGATCAAGCTAGAGATTACGCAATAAATCAAGTAAGAGGTATTTGGAGTATTTCTTGGAATAAGGAGAGTTAATTGGTTTGAGGTTCGAAGTTTGAAGTTCGAAGTTTGAGGTTTGAGGTTAGCCTGCGGTTAGGTAGATAAATTTTAAAGCTTTGAGATTTTTTTGAATACTATTTAGCCTCGTAAGCTTTCATTGTATTTAATAACAAACCGGCTCTTGTCATAGGTCCTACTCCACCTGGCACAGGCGATATGTAAGAACATTTTTCAGCAACCGCATCAAAGTCAACATCACCAATTAGGCGGTAGCCGCTTTTCTTAGTAGCATCTTCAATTCTATG
>JAAZVO010000007.1 GCA_018623405.1 Crocinitomicaceae bacterium | reverse complement strand
TGAGTTGAGTCTAAGAATTCTGAAGGTTCTAGCAGAAAGTTGCGCATCAATAAATATTTTGGCCCTCCTAAGTCTATTTGAGCACCACCCTCTTCCTTTAATTCTTCAGGAATTTCTTCGCCTTTGCGCTTTAGCTTTTTTACTTCTTTTTCTCTTTGTTTTTCCACATACCCTTGCATAAAAGCTATAGTTTCTTGGTCAGATGCTTTTCTGCCATGTTTTATGGATATATGAATAGAATCTGTTTTTGTACTAACGCCATTAAAATTTTTGGAAAGTAAAATTGCTTCAGCCATTCTATTTACCGCTCCATTTTCTTTAATTATCTCACGGTAATAGCTCTTTTGGCTAAATGCATTAGTATCAAGGTTTTTAGGCGTTTCTTTTACCGCTTGTTTTATATAAAAGGTAGGTGGTTGAGGTTTTACCACGAGTTCTTTTAACTCAAATGCCTTGGGGTTTAGAGTTACTTTTAAAGGCGAGGTTATTTGGGCTGCCGGTAAATATTTAACCTCAAAACCCAACAATTCAACACACAAGGTATCTTTATTTTTTGTAGAAGAAGAAAGCTTAAAGTTTCCTTCTAAGTTAGAGAGTGTACCTTCTAAAGCCTTTTTCCAATAAACATTGGTGTAAGGCAATGAATTACCTTTTGAGTCGGTAACTGAGCCTGAAATAGTAGATTGGGAATATCCTGTTAAGCCTATAAATAGTAATAAAAGAATGGATAATATTTTTATGTTATTCACAGTTGGTTTTTAGCATAAGCTCTTATTTGGGCCGACTTAAAAATTCTGATTCCTTTAGGTTGTTTTTTAGACGATGAAACCATGGTATAAGTTACATCAGTTGCTTTTATGGCAGTGTAACTTCTCCAAGACCCAATCATTATTGGCCGAAAAATGGTTAGCAACAGCTCTCCAATTTTTTCACCAAAACGAAACTCTTTTCTTTTTCCGAGCAATAAAGAAGGACGCAAAATAACAGTTCCATAAAATCCCTTTTCGGCAATTTTTTGTTCCATTTCGCCCTTTACCTTATTGTAGAAAAATGAAGAGTTAATATCTGCTCCCATTGCACTAACAACGGCAAACGTTTTTACATTTTTTGATTTTGCTAAATCAGCGAATGTCAAAACATAATCTAAATCTACTTTTTTAAAGTTTTCTTGACTTCCTGCCTTTTTGATGGTTGTGCCAAGGCAACAAAATGCCAAATCAAAATCTTCCTCTAATGGAGTTTCTGCAAGGCTTTCGAAATCAACTTTTAGGTGTTGTACTTTTCCTTCTTGGCCTTCTTTAGATCTTCCTAACGAAACTACTTTTGTAATATCATCATCATTACTCAAAAGTTTAAGCGTTTCTGAACCTACTAAACCCGATGCTCCTACAATAAGTGCTTTCATGCTACATCTTTAGGTTCTACCCAATCTCCATATTCCTTAATAAGGTCAATTAAAGCATCTACAGCCTCCTCAGTTGGAATAGACCTTCTTACCACCTCTTTTTCTTTGTATAAAGTTATTTTTCCGGGACCGCTGCCTACATAACCATAGTCGGCATCTGCCATTTCTCCAGGCCCATTTACAATGCAACCCATAATGCCAATCTTTACTCCTTTAAGGTGGTTAGTTACTTTCCTAATTTTCGCGGTGGTTTCTTGAAGGTCGAATAGGGTTCTACCGCAAGATGGGCAAGATATATATTCTGTTTTTGAAATTCGAGTACGGGTAGCTTGTAAAATTCCAAAGGCAGTAGATAAAATAAATTTTTGGGCTATGCCCTCACCTTTTAACCAAAGTCCATCGCCATAACCATCTAGCAATAAAGCTCCAATATCTGTTGCACTGTAAATTCTGAATTCCTCATCAGAAGTGTTGGAATAGCTTCGTTTTATGATTATAGGCAGTTCAATCCCAAGTTGCTTTAAGGCAAAGAAAAACCTGCGTTGTTCAGGCATTCCGTGGTTATTTTCAGTTGTTAAAACCAATACTGCATTTGTTTTATTTTTAATACCCTGCAACATTTGTTCGCTAATATTTTGGGCGTTTATCTCCACAAAATTTAATGCTGAATGCAGTTTTTCTCTTTCTAAGTAAGTTTGGAAATCCATAAAAGGATAACCTTTTCCCGTTTGCTTCCAAGTTTGGTAGTTTGTAATTACTCTTAGCGTTCCAGGAATTTCAAAATCAATATTGTTATCTCCAACAAAAACATAATCAGCCGCTTGGTCGGCAATGTTCCATTTATCTAAAGGAACAGAGTAATTGTAGCCAAAACCAAAAAAGTTAGCGGGTTTTATTTCCGATAAGTGAGCAAGGTCTGCCACCACTGCGGGCACGTTGTGGTTTCCAATATTTTGGCATTCATTGGTATGCCTTTTTTCGTACTCAAATGGATGGAAGGGCGGGTTTTCTATTGGTGCTATCTCAGCGTGATTTGACCTTGTTTTATAACGTTCGGCCAATTGGTAGGCTACCGGTATTTCCTCTTCAGGCTCTTCTGTTAAACTCACTCTTATGGTATCTCCTAAACCATCTTCCAAAAGGGCTCCTATTCCTACAGCAGATTTAATTCTGCCGTCTTCTCCATCCCCAGCTTCGGTAACTCCAAGGTGTAATGGATAATTCATTCCTTCAGCCTCCATTTTATTTACCAATAGGCGATAGGCTTGTGCCATTACTTGAGGGTTGGAGGCCTTCATGGAAAGTACAATGTTGTGATAGCTTTCATCTTCACAAATCCTCAAAAATTCCATAGCACTTTCCACCATACCAAGTGGGGTGTCTCCATACCTACTCATGATCCTATCACTCAAAGATCCATGGTTGGTTCCTATTCTCATCGCGGTGCCATGTTCCTTGCAGATCTTAACCAGTGGAGTGAATTTTTCTCGAATTCGATCTAATTCTGCATTGTAGGTAACATCTGTATACTCTATTTCCTGAAACTTCTTTTTATCTACATAATTACCAGGATTCACCCGTACCTTTTCTACAATCCTTGCCGCAATTTCAGCGGCGTTTGGGGTAAAATGGATATCTGCAACTAAGGGAGTAAAGTAGCCTTTTTTGTGCAATTCATTTCTAATATTCCTTAGGTTTTCTGCTTCCTTTTTTGAAGGTGCTGTAATCCTTACCAATTCGCAACCCGCTTCAATCATCCTAATGGATTGTTCAACTGTTGCAAGGGTATCCATAGTATCAGTAGTTGTCATGGATTGAATCCTAATTGGATTTTTTCCTCCTAGTTTTAAATTACCTATTGATACCTCTCTAGTTTTATATCGGCTAAACGCTGTTAAACTATTACAGTAGCTTTTAATCTGATCGATATTCTCTTTTAATGCGGGCATATTGTGCTAGGGTGTAAAATTAATCAGGTTAGGTTGCAATTACACAACACATGTTAAGATATTTGGTTCTTTTCAATGCGTTTTTTGTATAATCCTACAATTTTATTTATGGCTTCTGGGGTATTTGTGTAATAAAGAATTCAAAATCATTATTTTAGAAGAAATTTTTAATGTAATGAAAAAACTCGTTACCCCTTTATGGCTACTTGCCATATTTTTCCTTTCCCCATTTATTTTGAATGCTCAATCTTTCACTGATGATTTTGAAAGTTATAATGTTGGGGATTATGTAGGAAGTAAAAGCTCAGACTGGACCACTTGGAGTGGAACTACCGGAGGAGCAGAAGATGCGAAAGTTGTTGATGATACAGCTGCAAGCGGAAACAATTCTATTTACTTTAAAGGTACTGCCAATGGCGGCCCCCAGGATGTAGTTCTCTTGTTTCATGGATTATACGAAACAGGAATGTTTGAATACTCTATGAAATTATTTGTTCCTTCCGGAAAGGGAGGGTATTTTAATTTTCAAGGTGATCAAACCATAGGAAATATTTGGTCAGTTGACTGTAATATCAATACTGATGGTTCGATGGATTTTTCGGTTCCTGCCTCTGGTGCAGGCGGTTCTGTTCAATACACTCAAGACAATTGGTTTGAATTGAAAGTTACAGCAGACATGAATACCAATATTTGGAAGGTATTTATCGATGGGAATCAGGAATTAGAATTCCAAAATGTAACGAATAAAGTAGCTTCCATTGATTTATTCCCAATTGATGCAAGTTCTGAATTCTGGGTAGATGATGTAAGTTACAATATTACACCCTATACCCCTGCGGGTACTAATGCATCGGCCTTTTTAATTGGGTTAGACAACGGACTTGTTGGTCAAGAGAAGGATATTGTTGGAACCATTAAAAATCTTGGGGTAACAGATATTACATCTTTTGACCTTGAATTTTCTTACGATGGAAACACTGTAAGTGAGTCAGTTACCGGTATTACAGTTCCAAGTCTTGGAACTCATGAAGTTTCATTTTCAGGCACAGCTACTTTAGCTCAAGGGAATAAGGCTTATTCTTTAACAGTAAGTAATGTAAATGGATTATCAGCTGACGATAATCCTGCAGATGATTCAAAATCACTCTCTATTCAACCAGTAAGTCCTGCCCCAGGGAAAATTGTAGTGGCTGAAGAAGGAACTGGAGCATGGTGTCAATGGTGTCCTAGAGGGGCGGTAGCGATGGACGCTATGCAACATGACTTCGAAGGGTATTTTGCAGGAATTGCAGTACATAATGGAGACCCTATGGCTTTTGATGAATATGATCAAGGCTTGGGAGGTTTGATTTCAGGATACCCATCAGCAGTAGTTGATAGAGGGGCCGATATCGACCCTGGGGTAATTGAAATGGACTTTATGGAGAGAATTCAAATGGCTCCTGCCGCAGTTTTAACAAATGGTGTATCGATTGCTGATGATAGCTCAAGTGTTGCCGTTTCTGTTACCGCAAAATTTGGACAAGCTATTTCAGGTGATTGGAGGATGGTTTGTGTTTTAACTGAGGATGGAATTAACAGAGACTCCTCAGCCTACGCTCAATCAAATGCTTATGCCGGTGGTTCAAATGGGCCAATGGGAGGATATGAAAACTTACCTAGTAAAGTTCCTGCAAGCCAAATGATCTATGACCATGTTGCAAGAGCCATTAGCCCAAGCTTTGAAGGTACCCCAAACACCTTTGGAGCTTCAGCTTCAATTGGAGATGAAGAAACAAGGGTTTATTATTTCAATACAGGGGCATTATGGGACTTATCAAAAATGCACGTGGTTGGAATTTTACTTGACGAAAATGGTAGAATAAACAATGCTTCTTATAGCTCTTTGTTTGAAGGAGTAGAAAATGGATTTGCCTCTGGGGAGGATGTAACTGGAGTTGAAACTCCGGATCAACCAGATGCTGAATTTTCAATATATCCAAACCCTGCGAACCAATCTACTACAATTAGATCTTCAAGAGAGGTAAATAAATTACAAGTATTCGATGTAACAGGAAAGTTAGTTTATGAAGACAACCAAACCTGGAAAGGATACTATAGATTAAATCAAAACTCATTTGGAGAGGGTGTTTTTATTATTAACTTGTTCAATAACCAAGGAGAAGTTTTAGAAACTGAAAAACTGATTTTTTATTAATTCTAAAATTACATTTTACCTAAAAGCGGCTTCGGCCGCTTTTTTTGTTTGAGGTAAACAAAGAACCTTACTTGTTTGTATTTGATACCGATGAAAAGTTTTGTTGCTTTTTTACTTTTTGTTGTTTGGTCGGGAACTTTGGTGAGCCAACAACTTTCTCAAACCATTAGAGGTAAGATCACGGATAAATTTACCCAACAACCTATTATTGGAGCCAATGTTATTCTTCAAAATTCTAATCCAATTGTTGGAACTGTAACCGATATTGATGGAAACTTTAGGTTGGAAGAAGTTCCTCTAGGAAGACAAAACATAAGGATCTCTTTTATTGGGTACAATGAAATTTTATTGCCTAACCTTCAAGTAAACTCACAAAAAGAAATCGTGCTCCAAATAAAAATGGAGGAGAAAATCATTACAGGAAAAGAAGTAGTGATTTATGGAGAATCAGATAAGCGGCAGGCCCAAAACAATATGGCCACTGTTAGTGCGAGAACATTTTCAATTGATGAAACACAGAAGTATGCAGGTAGCTTAAATGATGTTGTAAGAATGGCTCAGAATTTTGCAGGAGTTCAAAGTGGCGACGATACTCGAAATGATTTGATCATAAGAGGAAACTCATCAGTCGGAGTTTTATACCGGTTAGACGGTGTGGATATTCCCAATCCGAATCACTTTGCTTTTTTCGGCTCCACTGGAGGGCCAATCAGCATTTTAAATAACAATGTTTTATCCAACTCTGACTTTTTTACTGGTGCCTTTCCTGCAGAATTTGGGAATGCTTTTGCAGGTGTATTTGATTTGAATCTAAGACAAGGAAATAACGAAAGGCATGAATTTATGGGCCAACTAGGAGTAAATGGATTCGAAGGAATGGCAGAGGGCCCTTTAAAAAGAGGAAGATCTTCTTACCTATTAAACTTGCGCTACAATGATTTAGAGCTTTATAAAACGCTTGGCGTAAACCTTGGTACGCAGGCTGTACCAACTTACTTTGACGGCACCCTCAAGTTAAACTTTCAACACAAAAATGGAAGTACACAGCTTTTTGCTTTGGGCGGAAACAGCTTTATTGAGTTTTTGGATAGTGAGCGAGGTGAAAACGAAACCTTTTTTAATTCTGATGGTGCCGACTTAAGGTACGGCACCCAAATGATTGCAACCGGCATAAGCCACACGAAACTTTTTAAAAATGGATATGTAAAAGCTGTGCTTTCTTATCAAAACTCAAACAATAGTGTTGAGGTAGATACTACAGGCCCAAATAATCCAAACCCATTCAATACCTACAACAACAACTCCGGCCAAGGTAAGTACTCTGCTTATGTTTATTGGCGACATAAGTTTAACAGCCGAAACACCATAAAAACAGGTGTTTTTGCCGACCAATTATTTTTTGATTTAAATGAGCAGTTTTTTAGACGCGACTTAAAAGTCTATTTCGACCTTCAAAATTTTGACGGAGCTACTTATTTATTTAAACCTTATGCCCAATGGCAATTCAAGTTAAATGAAAAGTTGACTTTTAACTCAGGCCTGCATGGAATGATTTTTACCTACAACGGAAAATACCAACTTGAGCCGCGTTTAGGGGTAAAATATGAGTTAAACCCCACTAATGTTTTAAGCTTTGGCTATGGAATGCACAGCCAAGTGCCACCAATTACGCTTTACTTTAGAAATGTGCCAACCCCCACCGGTTTTCTACCTAACCCAAATAAAGACTTAGACTTTTTTACAAGTCAGCATGTAGTGTTAGGGTATGACCATTACTTTAACGAAAAGCTAAGGCTTAAAGCAGAAGCCTATTATCAGCACTTGTCGGGAGTGCCTGTAGGTATCAGGCCTAATACCTACTCTTTGTTAAACCAAGGTGCAAATTTCTCATTTGAGTTTCCTGATACCTTATCTAACGACGGTTTAGGACGAAACTTTGGAGTAGAACTGACTTTAGAAAAATTCTTAGATAGAGGGTTTTATTACTTAGCCACCTTAAGCCTTTTTGAATCGTGGTATAAACCAAGTGATGGAAATTGGTATCAAACAGCTTTTAGTACAAATTATGCCGTGAATTTATTGGCAGGAAAAGAAATTCAGATTTTGAAAAATGCTACTGAAAGAGAGCATTGGTTAAACATTAACGGCAGGGTTGTTTTTAATGGCGGACAAAGGTTTACGCCAATAGATTTAGATGCTTCTATACTAGAAGGAGAAGCCGTTTTACAATCAAAAGGAATATTCGAAAACAGGTATCCCGATTATTTTAGGGCAGATATTAGGGTGGGTTGGAAATTTGATGGCAAAAAAGTGAGCCAAGAGTTGGCTTTCGACCTTCAAAATATAACCAATCGCCAAAACATTTTCAACCAAGAATTTGAAGCTTCAACAGGTGAGGTAGTTACAAGATATCAGTTAGGAAGGTTACCTGTGGCGCAGTATAGGATTTACTTTTAATTACTTCTCCCTCTCAATAGTGTACCTAATAAGCTGTTGCAAAGATGTTTTTGCAGGGCTATCCTCAAATTCCTCCAAAATAGCCATTGCCTCGTCCGTGTATTGATGCATCATTTTTTGGCTGTATTCAATGCCCCCACTATCCATCACAAATTGAATAACCTCATTAACCTTTTTAGTGTTTTTGGAGTTACTTTTTACAATGTTCATGATGTGTTTTCGCTCCCCACTTTTTGCCCTGTTAAGGGCATAAATAAGCGGTAAAGTGGTTTTCTTTTCTTTGATGTCTATTCCTGTGGGCTTACCAATTTTACTGCCAAGGCCAAAGTCAAAAAGGTCATCTTTTATTTGGAAAGCTATTCCTGCTTTTTCTCCCATTTTTCGGGCTAATTCAACTTGGTGTTCATTGGCACCTGTAGAAGCTACCCCCACCGCACAGCAAGCGGCAATAAGCACTGCAGTTTTCATTCTGATTATATCGAAATAAACAGACTCTTCTATATTAAGACTGCGGGTTTTTTCCATCTGAAGTAGCTCTCCTTCGCTCATTTCCCGCACTGCTTTAGAAACAATTTGAAGCAGCTGAAACTCTTTGTTGTCAATAGCCAACAATAAACCTTTTGAGAGCAGATAATCTCCAACCAAAACAGCTACTTTGTTTTTCCAAAGGGCATTAAGTGAGAAAAAACCTCTTCGGTAAGCAGCATCATCAACCACATCATCATGAACTAGTGTTGCGGTATGCAACAACTCAATTAAAGAAGCCGCATTATAAGTAGAATCATTTACAGAGCCGGTAAGCTTAGCTGAAAGAAAAACGAACATTGGCCTAAGCTGCTTCCCCTTGCGTTTTACAATGTAGTGTGTTATACGGTCTAAAAGAGCTACCTTACTTTTCATAGATAGTCTAAACCGTGGTTCAAACAATTCCATGTACTCTGCAATGGGTGCCTTTATGGTTTCTATGTTTAGCTTTTCTGCCACTACTCTAATTTTACAATGCCAAACCTAATAGCTCGGCGCTCTTCTCCAAAAACCAAATATATCTTATCTGATATCTTCTTTGCGTTTCTAGTATTTACAGACTCTAATCTATCTACACCATGAAACACTTTTTCGCCCTCAAAGTTGTTAGCTTTTAAAGAATATGCCACAAACTCGCCATCATCGCCGTGCTGAAAAGACTTAACTTTTTCAAACCTTTGTTCAAGTTGTAGCTCATTTCTAGGATTATCATTAAATAAAACCCACATATTTTCAGGGTTTTGTAAGGTAAAAAACGAAAGTTGATTGCTGTGAATATCTGAGCTGAATTGCGCTTTGGGAATAATATTAAATGAAGTTAATGCTCCTGAAGCATTCAAAAATACAATGCTTAAATCATTGTAATAATAGTTTTCTGTGCAGGTAATTATCCCTGTTCTCATGTCGGTATTGCAAATTTCACGATAAATAAATTGCTCAAGAACAACTGCCGTTTTCCCATCTTTAAATGATAAAATATCTTTTACCCTAAGTTCCTCAGGCTCTCTTCCTTTTCCATATTGATTTTCTGAAATGTAGTTTAGTGCTAAATCTTCAGGGTAAGCACTTAATGAGGTATTTAAAATAATGCGGTTTTCAGGGTCTATGGTAATAAAGAAAAAGCCGCTTGACTCTTGTGAAGCTCTACCATTATCTGAATATAATCCGAAAACCTTTAGCCTGTTAGAATCTAAACTAAAAGCAATGTCAGAAATAGATTTAGGATTAAGGTCAAATTCGTATTCCTTAATTTCTACATGATCTGCTAAGCTTTCAATCATAATGTATTTAAAGTTGGGCGCACCCGGACTCCATCGCTTAAACAAATCAGTGATTTTAATTAAAAAGTATGCGTTGTGATCTTCTCCAACTTCTATTTGGTCTATTTCTACCTCACGCGCTTTAAATGGAAGATCAAAGTTTCTAGAAGCCTCAACCTTTAGTTCTTGGTTATAAATGGTGTACCTTATTTTTTGATTCCCTGCTTTTTCAAAAGGCTCAACAGGCAAAACCAAAAAACTTGAATGTTGTGGGTCGGGATGGATGTAAAAATTACCTCTACGTGAAGATGAATAAATCTGTAAAGAGTCTAGCTTAATATTTTCTCTAATGGGCCGCCCCTTTTTATCATACTGAGAAACCATTAAGAAGCTTTTATCATCAGACCTATTAAACTGAGTATAAAAGGCGCAAATGGTGTTGCCTACAGTAACAAAATCTACAATATCTTTCTCTTTAGACCTCAAAAAGTCTAGCGGTAATTTTATGGTTGGTCTCTTTTCTAAGGTAAATAGATTAATTGGGGCTAAATAGTATTCTTCGTCATTTAAGAGGGTAGATCTTCTGCCGGTAACCACAAATGAAACTGAGTCTTCAATTGGAAATAGAATCTTTTCAAACTCAGGGTTTGAAATTTCTCTCTCAAAAGGGGTACTCCAATAGGTTTTTACTTGGGCTGAAATGCTTCCTGAAAAAAGTAGAAAAAAAATGAAGATTAATGCTCTCAAGCAGGTACAGCTTTGTTTTTATTTGCCAATTGTCCACAGGCTGCATCAATATCTTTGCCACGACTTCTTCTAACTTTTGCGGTAATTCCTCTCTGCTCTAGATACGCCGCAAATGCATCTACCTTTTTAGGGTCCGCTCTTTCAAAACCACCCTCATCAATTGGGTTGTATTCAATAATATTTACTTTACTTGAAACTTTACCACAAAAAGCAGCAAGCTCTTTCGCATCGTTTAAACTATCGTTAAAGTCTTTAAATATGATGTATTCGAAGGTTACTTTCTGCCCTGTTTTTCCATGATAATAACGTAGGGCATCAGCCAAAATAGCTAGGTTGTTTTGATCGTTAATGGGCATTATTTCGCTGCGCTTTTTATCATTTGCAGCATGAAGCGAAAGTGCTAAATTGAATTTAACTTGGTCATCTCCCAACTTCTTTATCATTTTAGCAATTCCGGCTGTAGATACCGTAATTCGTTTTGGCGACATTCCCAATCCATCTTCAGAGGTAATTCTATCAATACTATAAAGCAACTCATTGTAATTTAACAATGGTTCGCCCATGCCCATGTAAACGATATTGGTTAAGGGTTTGCCGAAGTTTTTATTAGCCTGTTTATTTATTTCAATTACCTGATCTACAATCTCGAATGCGTTTAAATTTCTTAGCCGTTTTAGCTTGCCTGTGGCGCAAAAAGCACAGGTTAAACTACACCCAACTTGGCTAGAAATACAAGCCGTAAGTCTTTTTGATGTAGGAATTAAAACACCTTCAATTACTTTTTGATCATACGTTTTAAATGCTGATTTCACAGTGCCATCTTCACTGTTTTGCTCATCAGCAACTGAAAGAACATGAAAATCGAAATGTTGATTGAGCTTTTCTCTTAAGACTTTTGGAAGGTCGCTCATTTCATCGAAAGTGCGGGCATGCTTTTGCCAAAGCCATTTAAAAATTTGCTTTGCCCGAAATGGTTTTTCACCAATAAAAGCTATTTCGGCGTTAAGTTGCTCAAAAGAAAGTTTACGGATATCTGGCTTTTGTTGCACTTTGCAAATTTACCGATTATAGCTCGCTAAATAAAGCCTCTGCAATTTTCAAATCTGCAGGTGTGGTAATCTTAATGTTCTCTCTGTTACCTTCAGTAAGGTTAATGCTATGTCCATAGCTTTCAAGCACTGTAGCATCATCAGAAAAGTTATTTCCTTTTGCTGTGGCAAATGCCTTTTTTATCAATTCGGTTTTAAAAACTTGAGGAGTTTGAATAATCTTGAAGGTACCGCGGTTTACAGCGGAGTTGCTATTTTCTTTTACTTCTCTAAGTGAATCTACAACAGGAACGGCAGGAATGGCATTTCCTTTTTCGCCGGCAATTTTAAAGGCTGTATCAATTGTTTTGTTGCTCACCAATGGTCTTACAGCATCATGTATTCCAACCAAATGTGCTTCTACCAAAGCAAGGCCATTCTTTACGGATAAGAACCTAGTTGCTCCTCCCTCGGTTAATCGAAAGGGTATATTGAATTGAAACTCCTTTTTTAAGTTTTGGATAGTTTCAAAATGGTTAGAGGGAGCCACTACAATCAACTGCAATTGCTCGCTGTACTCAAAAAACCTTTGAAGTGTACGAAATAATATTGGTAAACCACCAAGCGATAAAAATTGCTTTGGCAGCTTGGCTCCCATTCTAAGGCCTGCACCACCTGCAACAATTACTACTGCTTTTTGCAACTTAGTCTATGATTAACATCGCGTCTCCATAATCGAAGAAACGATACTTTTCTTTAATTGCTGTTTTGTAAGCATTCATTATATAGTCGTAACCTCCAAAAGCACAAACCATCATCAATAAAGTAGATTCTGGGGTGTGGAAGTTTGTAACCATGCTATTTGCAACTCTGAAATCGTAAGGTGGAAAAATAAACTTGTTAGACCACCCTTCAAGTGGCTTTAAGAAACCATCGGTAGAAACAGATGTTTCAATGGTTCTCATTACTGTGGTGCCAATAGCACAAACATTCTTTTTGTTCTTTTTGGCGTTGTTTACCTTCTCTACACAATCCATTGCAATCTCTACTTCTTCAGAGTCCATTTTGTGCTTGGTAAGGTCTTCTACCTCCACTTGTCTAAAAGTACCTAAACCAATGTGAGCAGTAAGGTTTGCAAAGTCAATACCTTTTATTTCCAACCTTTTCATTAAGGTTTTACTCATGTGTAAACCGGCAGTAGGTGCAGCAACGGCTCCTTCTTTGGTAGCGTAAATAGTTTGGTACCTTTCTTCATCTTCAGGCTCAACAGGTCTGGTAATATATTTTGGTAGTGGAGTTTCTCCAAGGTCGAAAATTTGCTTTTTGAAATCTTCATAAGGTCCGTCAAATAAAAACCTTAAGGTTCTTCCTCTAGAGGTGGTATTGTCAATTACCTCTGCTACCAACTCGTCATTTTCACCAAAGTAGAGTTTGTTTCCAATTCTAATTTTTCTTGCAGGATCAACCAATACGTCCCAAAGTCTGCTTTCTCTATTTAATTCTCTTAAAAGAAAAACCTCAATTTTGGCACCTGTTTTTTCTTTGTTTCCGTACATTCTTGCAGGAAAAACTTTGGTATCGTTTAATACCATTACATCACCATCATCAAAATAATCCAAAAGGTCGGTGAACATTTTGTGCTCAATTTCGCCTGTTTTTCGGTGTAAAACCATTAAGCGGCAATCATCTCTGTTAGGAGCAGGATATTGAGCGATAAGATCTTTAGGTAAATTGAATCTAAATTGAGACAGCTTCATAACGTACGTACAGCTTTAAAAATTAGGGGTGCAAAGGTAAAAAAATAAACATGTTAAAACCCTTTTGAAAAAAGTCTTAAAATCAGTGGTTGATTAAACGTAAATTCTTCTAACCCTTGATGAAATATCAGTTAATACTTCATAAGGAATAGTCCCAACCATATCAGCAAACCTTCCTAAACTTAAATTTTCTCCAAAAACCTCAACGTAGTCGCCTACTTTACAATTTATATGCGTTACATCTAACATAGTAATGTCCATACAAACATTCCCAATAATTTTAGCCATTTTTCCATTTAGGTAAAGCTTTCCCTTGTTGCTTAAGCTGCGAGGCAAACCATCTGCATAACCCAAAAAAACCAATGCAATTTTGGTTTGACTCTCAACAATTCCCTTTCTGCCATAGCCTACCGTTTCGCCGGGCAATACTTCTTTAATTTGGGCAATCCTGCTTTTTAAAGTGCAAACGGTTTTTAATTGTTTTTGAATTTCTACTTGTGGAGAATATCCATACAACCCTATTCCTAATCTCACGGCATCTAACTGAAAATTTGGAAAACGCTCAATTGCAGCTGAGTTTGAGATATGCTTGTCGAGGCTATACCCTAAATGAGTTTCTAAAAGGTTGGCATGCTTCAAAAAATCATTAAACTGCTGCAATGTAAAAGCATCGTGTTCACCCTCATCTGCTGCTGCAAGGTGTGAGAAAGCTGAATGTACTTTGAGCCTATTGTTATTGGCTATTAAGTTGGCCGCTACTTCAATTTCATCGGGTTTTAGGCCAAGCCTATTCATTCCCGTATCAATTTTTAAGTGCACCGGAAATGGCTCTAATAATTGATAAGCAGCATTTTTTTTAATGGTATTTAGAAACTCCTCAATAATGGGTAAGCTATATAACTCAGGCTCTAATTTGTACCTAATGATGTTGTCAAAGCAATCGGGCTCGGGGTTAAAAACCATGAGTTTACCTTCATATCCTGCCTCACGCAGCATTACAGCCTCATCAGTGTAGGCTACTGCCAAATACTCGATCCCTTCATCTGCAAGAACCTCGGCAATTTTTGATAGGCCAAGTCCATAAGCAAAAGCCTTAACCATTACAATAAGTTTGGTTTCGGGCTTTAATTTATTTCGGTAAAAGGCTAAATTTTCTTTAAAGGCCTTAAGGTTAATCTCAAAGGTTGTTTTGTGAGTTTTAGGCGAAAGGTAGGGTATATCTTTCATGAAATAGCTGGGGCATCAGGGTCTTTAGGAATAATTGTATCTAGCTTATTCACTTCAATAAAAGCATCTCTAGACAGCGGTTCATAAATATCGGTTTCTCCAAGCTCTACCAACTTATCGCTTTCAGAAACCCGATGAGAGTAATTGGCTAATTTTCCGGTACGCATGCAAATAGCATGAACCTTTGTAACATATTCGGCAATGGCCAAAAGGTGAGGCATGGGTCCAAAAGGTCGTCCTTTAAAGTCCATATCTAAACCCGCTACAACTACTCTAATACCACTATTGGCAAGTTGATTACAAACATCCGGAAGGTTATCATCAAAAAATTGGGCTTCATCAATTCCTACCACTTCAACATCATTAGCCAACAACAAAATATTATTTGATGAAGGCACCGGTGTAGATGGAATTGAGTTGGCATTATGAGAAACCACCTCATCTTCAGAATACCTGGTATCCACTAAAGGTTTAAAAATTTCAACTTTTTGTTTGGCAATTTTTGCGCGATTTAGCCTGCGAATTAACTCCTCTGTTTTGCCTGAAAACATAGAGCCGCAGATTACCTCAATCCATCCTGCACTTTTGTGTTTATTTACCTTATTCTCTAAAAACATACTTCCCTCGAAAATCTTCCGTTAGAGGTTCAACAAAACTAAATAAATTTGCCTCTAAGCGAATTTCAAAGTCGGAGATGGATAGCATAGATGATATTAAGGAAGAAATTGTAAGATTAAGCGAGGCCATCGCCAACTTGGCCACACAAAATACCCAAGACGAAGGTTTGCGTAAAGAACTAAAATCTTTAGCTAACGATCTTACCGAAAGGGTTCACCTACTTGGTTTTGCTTATCATGTTTTTGACGAAACTTCAAATATTACCCAAGAAGCATCAGAGCCTGTTGCTTCGCAAACACCTCCTGCTGAAACTTTAGAAAAATCGGTTATTGAGGAAGAAGAAGAAAATATTGTAGCTGAAGAAGACCTCGAAGTTGAGGAAAAGGCAGAGGAAGAGGTTGAAGGGAAATCAAATGAAACAATAAAAAACGAAGAGCAAGTTGAGGAAATTGAAGACACTTCATCAGAAAATCAAAATGATGAAGCGCCAAAGCTTACTCCTGAGTCGTTAAACGAAAAAATCTCAAAGCTTAGCCAATCTGAAAGTTTAGCCAATAAGTTGCAAAACCAACCCATCAAAAATTTAAAAACTGCCATTGGTTTAAATGAACGCTTTTTATTTGCTAACGAACTTTTCTCAGGCGATGGTTCTGAATATAACCGTGCAATTGAGGAGTTTAATCATTTAGAATCTTTGGATGCTGCGCTACGGTTAATTGAACACAAGTATCAACCAACTTACAATTGGGATTTTGACAACAGAACAGTTCAAAACTTTTTACTTTACCTGAAGCGCAGGTTCAGCTATAGAGAGTCTTCTTGATATGCCTAAGCTAGTACTCATCCCCACTCCAATTGGAAATTTAGAAGACATCACCCTTAGGGCAATAAATACGCTTAAAGAAGTAGATTTTCTATTAGCTGAAGACACTAGAGTATCTGGAAAATTACTTAAACACCTCAACATTTCTAAGCCCATTAGGTCTTATCACTCTGCCAATGAGCACAAAGTAGTAGAACGGCTTGCAGAAGAAATTTCAACAAAAAATTTAGTTGGCCTAGTAACTGATGCGGGCACGCCTGCCATATCAGACCCCGGATTTTTGCTGGTTAGGGAATGTTTAAAATTAGATGTTGAAGTGGAGTGCTTACCTGGAGCAACAGCTTTTGTTCCTGCATTGGCCGCCTCAGGGTTAGCTTCTGAAAGTTTTGTTTTCGAAGGCTTTTTGCCCCATAAAAAAGGAAGACACAAAAAACTAAGTCAATTAAAGTCTATTGGTAAAACCATAGTTTTATATGAATCTCCCTACAGAGTGCAAAAACTCTTAACAGAGTTAGAAGAGCACTTTGGAGAAGTACATGAAGTGGTAGCAGCAAGAGAGATATCTAAACTTTTCGAAGAGTTTGTAAGAGGACCTGTAAAAGAGGTGAAACAGCATTTTGAGGAGCACCCTCCAAAAGGAGAGTTTGTGGTTATCGTGGCACCTTTTGTTGAACAGTAGAGTCTGGCTGAAAGTAAATAGTTCGCTGCGCTGTTTTTGACTCAGTTTGAACTTCTCTAATTCTGTTGCAGTAACCAATGGCTACCATCATTAAAATTAAAAATCCAATTTGGATGGAACGAAAAATTGCTAAGGTTGACATTTATGGTCTCCAAAAGAAATAGCAATACATTAAGCAGGTGTAAAGAAAAGATTAGCATTGCTTTTCGGTTTCCTTAAAATTTTGACCTTATTTTGTTTACATGAAGGGAATTTATTTAGTGAAAAATGGCGCTGTTGACGAAGCTTTTGAGGTAAGACCGTTGCCCAAGCAATCACTTGAAAAAAATCAGGTGCGCATAAAGATTGAAGCTTTTGGCCTTAACTATGCCGATGTTTTAGCTAGAAAAGGTTTATATGGCGATGCGCCACCTTTACCATGCATTGTGGGCTACGAATGTGTAGGCTATATTAAAGAAGTCGGCCAAGCAGTTACACATTTAAACGAGGGTGATAAAGTTTTGGCCTTTACCCGTTTTGGAGCCTATGCCCAAGAAACCGTAACAGATAGTAAAGGGGTAATTAAAATTGAAGAAGATACTCCAATTAAAGATGCTGTAGCCTTAGGAACTCAATTCTGCACGGCATATTACGCCGCCTATGAATGCTTAAGCTTACATGAAGGTGACACAGTATTAGTACATTCTGCTGCGGGAGGCGTTGGAATTGCCTTAATCCAACTCTGCAAAGCAAAGGGTTGTAAGGTTATTGGTACTGTTGGGAGTGACGATAAGTTTGAAATTGCTAAAAGTTTTGGTGCCGACCATGTAATTAATTACCGTAAAGGAGACTTTGCACGGGCTGTTTTAAAAATTACAGGTAAAACAAGAGTTGATGCAATTTTTGATGCCGTTGGAGGAAAAACCTTTAAAAAAGGTATGGAAATTTTAAGCTTTGGTGGTGCAAATGTTTTGTTTGGTGCTGCATCTAGAAGCAAGGGCGGATTTTTTGCTACCATGAAATTGTTATTTGGCTTTGGCTTTTTTACTCCCGTTAAATTATTAATGAAGTCGCAAAGTATAATTGGCGTAAATATGCTCCGAATTGGCGACCATAAACCTGAAATAATTAAACTGTGTTTAGAGAAGGTATATGAGCTTTATCAAGATGAAATCATCAAGCCTCATATTGGAGCAACATTTAAAGCCAATGAAATTGCGAGTGCTCATGCCTTGCTAGAGAGCAGAAAATCTAAAGGAAAAATTGTTGTGGAGTGGTAACTATTAATTGCCAACAACGATTTAATTTTATTTGCAAACCAAGAGGTGGTTAAACTTGTTAATGCGCTGATGAATAAATATTTTGAATTTCCTTTTGAATCCAAAAAGCCAATTGTTATTGCAGGGTCTTGCAGCGCAGAAACTGAAGAGCAAGTTTTGGAAACTGCCAAGCAAATTTCAGCACAAACCGATATTTCAGCTTTGCGTGCCGGAATTTGGAAGCCTAGAACAAGACCTAACTCTTTTGAGGGTGTTGGGGTAAAAGGATTAACCTGGTTAAAGGCCGCAGGAAAAGAAATTGGAAAGCCCGTAATTACTGAAGTGGCTAACGGCAAGCATGTTGAGGAAGCCCTAAAAGCAGAAATTGATATGCTTTGGATAGGAGCTAGAACTACAGTGAACCCCTTTTTTGTGCAAGAAATTGCCGAAGCACTTGAGGGCATCAATATTCCTGTATTTATTAAAAACCCTGTTAACCCCGACTTAAATTTATGGATTGGAGCTATTGAAAGAGTTCATGACGCCGGCATCAATAATATTGTAGCCATACACAGAGGGTTTTCTTCTTTTGATCAATCTGTTTACCGCAACCAACCCATGTGGGAAATTCCAATTGCCCTTAAGGCAAACTTCCCACAACTTCCTATCATTTGCGACCCAAGTCATATTGCGGGTTCAAGAGACTTGATTCAAGAGGTTTGTCAACAAGCACTTAATTTAGATTATGATGGGTTAATGGTAGAAACTCATTTAGACCCAAACAATGCATGGAGCGATAAGGAGCAGCAACTCACACCTCTTGCATTAGGTGAAATGCTGAAATCTTTAAAACCTCGCCAAACGCAGTCGGGTGATATAAAATTTCAAAATAAGCTTGAAGAGTTAAGGTTAAAAATTGATGAGTTAGACAACTCATTATTAAAGAAATTAGCAGACCGCATGGCTTTAGTAGCTGAAATTGGGGAATACAAAAAGGAAAATAATGTGGCTATTTTCCAGCTAGAGCGATGGAAAGAAATATTAGAAACACGTTCTAAGTGGGCATCCATCCTAAATTTAGACATAGAAAGTATGCATAAGCTGTTGTCTGAAATTCACAGTTACTCCATAAAAGTGCAAACTGAAATTATGGACGAAAAAGCAGAAAACCCAAGTTAATTAAAGAAACCAATAGTGAGTGAGATTCCTTGCTCGATACGCTATCGGCGTATCTCCAAGGAATGACGAAAGAATCTGAGCCGTCATTCCTGAGAACGTCGACGCAAGGAGATGCGAGTCAGCCCGTCTGCCGGAAGGGCAGGGAATCTTATTTAACTGTCGATTAAAATTTTGCTTGTAACAGTTTGCTTTAGTGAGAAATTGGCTAATGCTTTTAACAAAATAATCTTGAGATTCCTTGCTCGTCGTTCCTCCTCCAAGGAATGACGTAATTGTTTCAAAGGGTTCGTCGTCATTACTGAGAGTCTGTAAAGCGATTCAGGAATCCAAAAAACTACAAAACCACATTCACAATTTTACCCAGAACCACAATTACCTTTTTAGGGGTTTTACCTTCCAACCATTTTTGAGATTGCTCGTTTTCCATCACCGCTTTTTCTATTTCCTCATTACTTAAATCAAGCGGTAGGTCTAGGGTAAACCTCATCTTTCCATTAAAAGAAACAGGATATTTCTTTGAATCTTCTTTTAAATAGGCTTCGTTTACCTCTGGCAACTTAGCAAATGAAATGCTTTCATTATGTCCCAACTTACTCCAAAGCTCTTCACCAATATGTGGTGCATGGCACGATACAATAATGGCTAACCCTTCTAAGATTTCTCGTTTATTACACTTTAAATCGCTTAACTCATTTACTGCAACCATAAACGTACTTACAGAAGTATTAAAAGCAAAGCGCTCAGTATCTTCTCTAAACTTTTTAATAGCCTTATGTAAGGCTTTGTATTCTTCTTTCGTGGGCTTTTCTTCAGAGATGGAAACTTGGTTTTTATCATCGTGATACAACCGCCAAAGTTTTCTTAAGAATTTAGAAACTCCTTCAATGCCCTTAGTGTTCCACGGTTTGTGCATCTCAATAGGACCCAAAAACATTTCGTGCAAACGCAATGCATCTGCTCCATGTTCAGCAATTACATCATCTGGGTTTACTACATTACCATAACGCTTGCTCATTTTTTGGCCATCTTCCGCCTGAATCATCCCTTGATTAATCAACTTTTTAGCAGGTTCTTCAAAGTTGATGTATCCTAAATCTTTCAACACCTTGGTCCAAAAACGGAAGTACAACAAGTGGCCGGTAGCATGCTCAGCCCCACCCATGTAAAAATCAACCGGACCCCAATAATCCAAGGCTTCTTTTGAAGCAAATTCATTTGGGTTTTTGGCGTCCATGTAGCGTAAAAAGTACCAAGAACTTCCTGCCCAACCTGGCATAGTTGTTAATTCTAGCGGAAACCCTTCTCCGTTAGGAACAACTCCTTTTTCAGGGTGATAATTCCAATTTTCTGCACGCTTTAAAGGCGGCTCGCCATCTTCGGTTGGAAGGTATTTATCAATATCTGTTAATTCAATTGGAAGATGTTCTTCTTTCACCAATTTAGGGATACCGTTTTCGTAATACACCGGAATAGGTTCTCCCCAATAACGCTGACGACCAAAAACAGCATCGCGCATTTTGTAGTTGATTTGCTTTTTGCCTAACCCTCTTTTTTCAATCTCGAAAATGGCAGTTTTAATAGCTTTTTTTACAGGCATACCATTTAAGAAATCAGAGTTACACAAAATACCATCTTTTGAAGCTTCTGCTCCCTCAGATACATCTTGTCCTTCAATAACAGGAGGAATAGGTAAGTTGAAATGTTTGGCAAAATCCCAATCGCGCTGATCGCCGCTTGGCACAGCCATTACGGCGCCTGTTCCATAACCTGCCAATACATAATCGGCAATGTAAATAGGCACCTTTTCCCCCGAAAAAGGATTGATAGCGTAAGCTCCGGTAAATGCTCCGGTTACCGTTTTGGTTTCAGAAAGTCTATCGCGCTCACTGCGATGAGATGTATATTCCTTGTATTTTGAGATTTCTTGAAGTTGATTTGGAGTAGTAATTTTATTTACTAACTCATGCTCAGGCGCCAAAACCATAAAACTTACCCCAAAAATGGTGTCGGGGCGTGTGGTAAATACTTCAATGGTTTCTCCACTTTCAGTCTTAAACTTCACTAAGGCACCTTCAGAACGTCCAATCCAATTGGTTTGAATATCCTTTAATGAGTCGCTCCAATCCAAACCTTCTAAACCATCTAACAAGCGTTGGGCGTAAGCCGTAATGCGTAAAGACCATTGAGTCATTTTCTTTTGCACCACTTCATGTCCGCCTCGCTCAGATTTTCCGTCTTTTACCTCATCATTTGCTAACACAGTACCCAAAGCAGGACACCAATTCACAACGGCTTCTGATAAAAAGGCCAAACGGTAATTCAATAAAATATCAGATTGTTCCTTTTCAGAAAACCCTTTCCAATCCTCAGCTGAGAAAGTAGAACCTTGATGGTTTGCTGCGTTGATTGTGATGTTTCCTTCTTGCTCAACAACTGAAACTAATTCCGTTATAGGTCGCGCTTGTTTTGAGTCGTTACAGTAATAGCTGTTGAACAGCTGCATGAAAATCCATTGGGTCCATTTGTAGTAGTTGGGATCGGCAGTTTTAACTTGCCTGTCCCAATCAAATGAAAATCCGATTTTATCTAATTGATTTCGGTAACGTTTAATGTTTTCTTCGGTGGTTTTTGCTGGATGTTGCCCTGTTTGTATGGCGTATTGCTCGGCAGGTAAACCAAATGCATCGTACCCCATAGGATGCAATACATTATAGCCTTTTAACCGCATGTAGCGAGAGTAAATATCAGATGCAATATACCCTAGTGGGTGGCCAACATGCAACCCTGAACCTGATGGATAGGGAAACATATCTAACACATAATATTTGGGTTTATCGGGGTTTAAATTTGCTTTGAAAGTTTTATTTTCTGCCCAATACTGCTGCCACTTAGTTTCGTTTTCGGTAAAGTTGTATTCCATCGCCACTAAAAAATTGCTTGCGAAATTAACCTTTTCCTTCCTGCATTACCAAAAAGTTAATTATCAAAATCTACCTGTTTTTGGGTACGGGAAAGGCGAGTTTTTATACCTATTTTTGGTAGTTTAGGTTGTGCACACTCTTAAATTGTACTAACCTATAAACTTGTAAAACCAAGAAAAATATTCTAATTTATACCATGTTGTTTGGAATTATTACAACAGGCCGTGAACGATAGGGGTTTAAACGGAAAATTTCTAAACCAAAAAATCTCTAAAATTTTCAGCGTTGATAACTTCAAAATTTTGCCCGTAGGCATCAACAAATGTTTTTGGAGGTTTTACTTTCTTTTTGGGATTCCATTTTATTTCAAAAGCAAACACTTCTTCTTTTTCAACCTCTAAATAATCAATTTCTTGTTGTTTGGTGGTTCTCCAGAAATAGGCTTTGGCAAAACTGTTTTCGTAAAACAACTTTTTTCTTCTTTCTGCAATAATGAAGTTTTCCCACAATGCCCCTTTATCAAGCCTTAGTTCTAATGGGTCAAAATTTCCAATTACTGTATTCCGAACACCCAAATCGTAAAAGTAAATTTTCTGATTTGTTTTA
>JAAZVO010000138.1 GCA_018623405.1 Crocinitomicaceae bacterium | reverse complement strand
ATTAAACAGGTGAATAAAAAATAACTACTTGGCGAAAGCCCAAAATACACTTCGAAAGAAAGACAGGCTTAAAAGCAGAAAATCTATCAATGCTTTATTTGAGGAAGGTGAAACAATTAAAGCATTCCCTCTTGTTTTAAAATACCGAGTGCTTGAAGGCAACTCTTTTGGGCTAAAAGCGGCTTTTGTTGTACCTAAAAGGCGAATAAGGTTAGCAGTTACAAGAAACAAAGTAAAACGACGCATTAGAGAGGCTTACCGCACTTTAAATGCTGAGCTTAAAACTGTGCTTCACCAAAATCAATCAGCTATAGATTTAATAATAATTTATCGCTCTTCTGAGGTTGTTGATTTTAAAGCCCTTCAGGAAAAAATAATCGTAATTTTACAACGTTTGACCAAAGAATTAAATTCCCAAGAATTGTATGAGGAAAAGAATTAATAAATGGAAAGTGGGATTCGCCGCTTTAGTTATAGCTGTATCATCTTTTTTATCAGTTGGTTATGTAGATAGCTATTTCGAAATATCCAAAAACTTAGACATTTTCGCCACCCTTTATAAAGAACTAAACATCTATTATGTAGATGAAACCAATCCGGGTAAACTAATGAAAACAGCGATAGATGAAATGCTGAAATCATTAGACCCTTACACTAATTATTACCCTGAAAGTGAAATAGAGGATTATCGTTTTATGACCACCGGTGAATATGGAGGCATCGGTTCTTTAATCCGCAAAAGAGACAGTCTTGTAATGGTTGCTGAACCTTACCAAGGTTTTCCTGCTGAACAAGCAGGCTTATGGGCGGGAGACATCATTGAAAAAATAGATGGTAAATCAATTACAGGATACACTACTAATGAAGTTAGCCAACTTTTAAAAGGCGCTTCAAAAACTGAGGTAAAACTCGATATTTTCAGAGAAGTAAAAAATGAAAGGTTTCAAAAAAACCTTATTCGTGAAGACATAAAAATAAAGGATGTTCCCTACTACGGAATGTTAAACGATGAAGTTGGTTACATTAAACTTACCGGATTTACCCAAACTGCAAGTAAAGAATTAAAAGCTGCATTTACCGAGTTAAAATCTGAAGGGATGCAAAAATTAGTGCTTGACCTAAGAGGAAATGGAGGAGGCTTACTAAACGAGGCAGTAAACATTGTAAACTTTTTTGTTGATAAAGGTCAAGAAGTAGTTTCCACCAAAGGAAAAGTAAAACAATGGGATAGGGTTCATCGCGCATTAAATGAACCTCTAGATTTAGAAATTCCATTAATAGTGTTGATAGACGAAATGTCTGCATCAGCCTCAGAAATTGTATCGGGTGCCTTACAAGACCTTGACCGTGCAGTTGTTATTGGCAGAAAGTCTTTTGGTAAAGGCTTAGTGCAGCAAACAAGGTCTTTAAGTTATAACTCAAAATTAAAGGTTACAGTAGCAAAATACTATATACCAAGTGGAAGATGTATTCAAAAATTAGACTATGCCCATAAAGATGAGAAAGGAAAAGCAACTGAAGTTCCCGACTCGTTAATTAGTGAGTTTAAAACCGAAAATGGCAGGTCTGTTTTTGATGGTGGCGGAATTGAGCCTGATGTAAATGTTGACCTTACAGAGTTTGCCAACATTACATTTAGTTTGATGCAAAAAAATTTAATTTTCGATTTTGCTACTCAATTTAGAGCCAAGAAAGATTCGATTCCTACACCTAAAAGTTTTAGTATAAATGGTGATGTTTATTCTGAGTTTACCAACTTTTTAAGTGGAAAAGATTACGACTATACCACCCAAACTGAGGAACTTCTAGAAGACCTTAAAAAAGCTGCTGAAAAAGAAAGAGTTCATACCGATTTAGATGAAGAATTTGCCGATTTAGAAAAAGAAATTAAAGAAAATAAAGCTAAAGACATCATCAAATTTAAAGATGAAATTTCCCGAGTGTTAGAAAACGAAATTGTTTCTAGGTATTATTATCAGCATGGTAGAGTAGAAAATGAATTAGAATACGATGAGGATATAGCAAAAGCAATTGAGGTTTTTGAAAAGGAAAACACTTACAAAGACATTCTTTCGGGAGCATTTGCTAAAAACGAATAACAGCTTTGACCGAATCTCGGAATAACATCCATCAAAAAGTCCATGAATTTGGACTTTTTTTACTGGTAGCCTCATTACCACTTTCAAAGTTTACTTTGAGTGTATCGCAATTATTATTGGTTGCAAATTGGTTGCTTTGGGGAAATCCCTTACCTAGATTCAAAGTGTTTTTTGAAAATCGATTGGCGTTAGTCTTGGTGAGTTTATTTCTACTTCATGTTACAGGGCTTGCCTACACCTCAGATTTTAATTATGCTCTAAAAGACCTAAGAATTAAACTGCCTTTACTCGCCTTACCCATTATTCTTTCTTCAACACCAAAATTATCATTAAAGAAAACAGGATACTTATTTGCTGTTTTTGCAGGAGCAACCGCTATTGGGGTGGGCTCTAGCTTGTTGGCATATTTTGGTTTGATCGCAAAAGAGGTATCCGACATTCGAAATATTTCCATTTATATCTCACACATAAGGTTTGCCTTAATTATTTGTTTGGTAATCTTTTTTTCTGTTTTTGCGGCTTTTAAATTTAGAAATTCAATTAGGTGGCTACTATTCATATATGCTGGTTTTCTGATTTTCTTCCTTATTATGTTCGAGTCTATTACAGGCTTGGTTGCATTAACTTTTGGAGCATTATGCCTAGGTGTTTATTTCTTATTAAACGCCCCTAACAAAAGATATAGGTGGGTAGCAATAATTCCAACTTTAGCAATCTTTTTACTTGCTTCGCCAATTATTAAAGAATACAGAGCAAATTTTAGCGCGCCAGATATTTACTCCTTAACCTTAAAAGAAAGCTCTAAAAGTGGAGAGCAGTATTACAATAACCTCAACCGAAACGAGGTGGAAAATGGAAATTATGTTTGGGTTCATGTTGCTTTTAAAGAGCTAGAAAAAAGTTGGAATAAAAGAAGTGATATTGACTTTTATGGACAGGATAATAAAAATCAACCTTTACATGCAACATTAATTAGGTATTTAGCATCAAAAGGTTTAACAAAAGATGCCGAAGGTTTGGCAAAACTAACTGATGAAGAAATAAAGTTTGTTGAAAGTGGAGTTACTAATTACCGGTTCCCTGAGCAAAGAGGTATTCAAGAACGTATTTACAAAATTCTTTGGGAGATAGATCATTTTTTAAAAGGGGGAAACCCAGGGGGAAACTCTGTTATGCAGCGATTAGAGTTTTGGAAAACAGGGTATTTCATTGCAAAAGAAAACCCCTTAATAGGAGTTGGAACGGGTGACATAAAAAATGCCTTTAAGAACAAATACAAAGAACTGGAAAGTAGGCTTGAAAAAAAATATTGGTTGCGCACGCACAACCAATATTTTACAATTTTAATAACGTTTGGATTTATTGGTTTAATTTGGTTTTTGGGAGTTTTGTTTTACCCCCTTTTTTATTTCCCCAAAACAGCTTTTTTTATTCCTTACCTTGCATTTCTTGCTGTGGTTGGGGTTTCATTCATTTCTGAAGATACCCTTGAGACTCAAATTGGGGTAACCATTTATGCTTTTTTTAACTCATTTCTTTTGTTGGGTTACCAAAAAGATTAGTTAAAATCTACCAACCTAATTCCTATTGAAAACGGATACATTTCTTGAGCTGCTTTTCCTTTTTCAAATAAAGATTGCATAGAATACTCTGCATAAACACATATTTTATCTAAGGCCAACCTACCTATTAAACTGTAGGTAAAATCATTCATGTGTAGGTCTGACCTATATTTTGGTTTAAAGGTTTCTCCGTTTTGCTCATATTTTCTTTTCACGTTTCCTTGAATTTTGTAACCTCCTTGAATTCCTGCAGCAAGTTTTACACCTTTCTCTTGGTCTTTTGAGGTAGAAAACCCTAGCATTAATGGAACAGTAACATAACCAACTCGTAATTTATTTTTATCGTAATTCACAGTTGTATTGGGTATTTCTGCAACCCCATTTGGGGTTTTAATAAGGTCTAAGTTATTTTCAATTTGGTAAGAATTAAGGTTTAATCCTAAACCGGTTGAAAGCTTAATATACTCACTTGCAATTGGAACGCTTTTCTCAAATAAATTAATTTGCCAGTTAAAAGATCGGCCATAATTTAGCTCTACTTGAGAGGGTGATAAACCCAAAGCATGTTTTGGGTTTCTTAACCCTGCAATACCTAAATAAAGACCTTTAAAGTGAGTGATATCATCTCCTTTTTTCTTGTCTTTCTTGTCATCATCTGCATCATCGCCAATCCAAACGTTGGTTGAGTCTGAATCTATAATGATTATTTTTTTGCCTTTAATTGTAATCTTGGTAGTGTCTTTAGCTTGCTCAACATCTTGAGCTTTAAGTCCTGTAATACTACTTATTAGTAATAATGCTATTAGTGTAATTCTAGTTTTCATTTTGATTGATTTTGTAGTAAGACGAAGGGAACAGAATAAATGTTACAGCCTAATTATTTTTTTCTTTCAATTTCGAAAAAAGGTGTAGTAATAGCTACCATTTCGGTGTTTTTTACGGTATCGGATGCAACTTTAATTTCAGAGTTAAAAGCACCTTTTAGAAGCTTATTAGCTGCAGCCAAAAACCTATCGTTATTACTTGTGTTGTTGGTTGTTTGGACATTATAAAAAAGTCTTTTATCTATCTCTTTGGTTAAAACCTCCGGAACTGTTTTAAATCCCTTTTGGGGGTTTGAAGAATTTTCTACTTCAGCAAATAATGGCTCCTCCAAATCGTAAGATACAGGTTCAATATATTCCTCTTTTAAATCAATAAAAGCCACTTGGTAATCTGGCTGCATAGTTTGTTTAAACTGCCATCTAAGTTTTAATTTCTCAATAGTTTCTTCACCTCTTCTTTTTTCATCTATCTGTTTAATGTCTTTTGGCTCAAAACTGTTTTTAAGAGACTTTTTATTACCTGCAGGCTTTGGCGCCTATTCATGTTCTTCTTGGGTTTCTGTATTTGTTTCAGTGGCTTCTTGCTTTTGTACAGTTTTAATAGAATCTTTTAATGGTACCTCTTTTGTTTCTGCAACAATATTGGGGCTACCAACTTTTGATTCATTTAAAGCAAAAAACCCTATCATTAACAAAATGGTAGCTGCCACAGCTGTTTGAAAATATCGGTTTGAGAAAAGTGAAATAACAGGTGCTGCCTTTTTTAAGTTCTCTTTATGAGGATATTGAACAGTACTATCTGCTACCAATTTAGTTTTTAGAAGAAAGGCATACTCCTTTTTTACCAAAGGATTTTTATCAATAAACTCATTTAATTCTTTCTCTTTATTTGCAGAAAGTGTCCCTTCAAGTTTTTCAATCAAAAGGTCTTCATAGTTAGAATCATTAATTGAAGAAGATGAAGAAAAAGTTAAAGCTGATTTCAAATTGACTTTTTCACTCTTATCAGCTTTAAGTATTGTTGCCTTGTAGAGCGCAACCTCTTTTTGTAAAATAGGATTTAAGTTTAAAAAAGCTTCGAATTTACTAACTTCAGAAGGCTCCATTAAACCTTCAACGTATTCAATTATGGCTTCTTCGTAATTTTCAGCATTGAATGATTCTGAAGCCTTAATATGTAAATCAATTTTATCATCTACCTCAATGGTGAAGTCTTCTTTAGGTAGAATGGTATTTAGCAAGTCCTCATCAAAAGCAAATTCAAAATCTTCTCTTAAATCTGGGTTGTTTTTCATGAAATCAAAAAGAAGTTTTTCTTCTACCGAAGTAAGATTTCCTTCTGCATAGTCTAGCAACCAAGCTTCATAATTATTGATATTTAAACACTTGTTGCTCATATGACTAAATCTACGCTAACTAAATACTTTTTCATGGCCTTTCGTGCTCTGAAAATGTAAACTTTTACCTGCGATTCTGTTAAGTTTGTTATCTCGCCTATCTCCGCATAATCATACCCTTCGTAATCTCTAAGTAACACTACTGTCTTTTGAATTTCAGGCAGTCTATTTAATGCATCTTCTAAAACATCTTTTAAATCTGATGAAGATTGTCTGTATCCTGTATCTTGATGTTTTTCGCGGGAATAAGACTCGAACCTAGAGTTTTTTCTGGTATAATCTATAAAGGTGTTAAAACCAGCTGTAAACAGGTAGGTTTTTCCCTTTTCAAAGCTTACATCTTCCCTTTTTAACCAAACTTTAGAAAATGTTTCTTGCACAAGGTCTTTTGCAACATCTTCATCTCTCGATTTTTTGGGCATAAACCGATAGAGTCCAGCTGACTTGGAGATCTACTAATTTATTTTATTTTGAAGTAGTCAAAATTTGCGGTTTATAAGTAAGACGAAACTAAGGAACAAAAAGTTACAAAGTTTTTTTATCTCATCAGAGAAAGGTTTCCAATAACCTCGTGTCGCCTTCTATTTGAGGTGTAATCACCCACCTCCAATTTCCATACATAAACACCAACAGGCGCCGGTTTACCTGATGGTAAAACACCATCCCAAGCATCGCCTAATGTATTGGTTCTAAATACCACATTTCCCCATCGGTCAAAAATGAATAATTCAAACTCCTGACCATCAAGGCCTGTACCTTGCGGGAAGAAATAATCATTTAATCCATCTCCATTTGGCGTGAAACCTTTTGGTGCATATATCATCAGGTTCACGTCAACCAAGGCATATTTTATGGTATCATCTTTACAACCATCAGAAGTGGTAACTGCTAACCTAACAGGATAAGTTCCTGAATCAGCCACCGGAAATTCAATTACAGGGTTTTGCTCTTCAGAGGTTGCAAAACTTCCAAAATTCCATTGCCATTGATTTACTTTTCCGTCAGAAATATCGGTAAAGGTTACTTCAGGATCTAAAACAGATGCAGGCTGTGGATTCATAACAAAATCTGCAACTGGATTTGGGAAAATCTTAATGTAATCTCGTCT
>JAAZVO010000137.1 GCA_018623405.1 Crocinitomicaceae bacterium | reverse complement strand
TTGGCAGGTGTAGGAGCAGGTTTATTCCCTGCCACGCATGCAGCAAGTATTAGACCTATTGAAGCTTTAAGAGAAGAATAATGTTCGATCAAGACCGTTGGCAAGAAATATGGAGCGCGCTCGCAAAAAACAAGGTAAGAACCTTTCTTACTGCCTTTGGTGTTTTTTGGGGCATTTTTATGCTTGTGATAATGATGGGCTCAGGCAAAGGACTTGAAAACGGTGCAAAAAAAGACTTTGGCTCATTTGCCACCAACGCACTTTATGTATGGACACAGCGTACCACAAAACCTTACAAAGGCTTACCACCGGGAAGAAATTATAACTTCAACAATGAAGATGTAAAAACACTCGATCAAAATGTAGAAGGAATAGACCTGCTTTGCCCAAGAAATCAATTAGGAGGATACAACTCAGATAATAATGTTATTCGCGGAAAATATGCAGGTGCCTTTTCGGTTTATGGAGATTATCCTGAAATTATTGAGGTTGACCCTTTAGATATTACACACGGTAGGTTTTTAAATCATAACGACTTAAACGAAAACAGAAAAGTTTGTGTAATTGGTAGAAGGGTTTACGAAATGCTTTTTGAAAAGGAAGAACAACCTGTTGGAGAATATATTCAGATACAAGGAGTTTATTTTCAGGTAATTGGCATTTACGACCAACCCTTTAAAAGTAATTCGAACGAGCGCGACTTAGAAAATATTTATATTCCTTTTACCACTTTTCAGGCGGCATTTAATTACGGTAATGTAGTGGGTTGGTTTTGCCTTACTGCAAAATCTGATACTAGAGTTTCAACCTTGCAAGAGCAAGTATTTACAGTTTTGGCAGATAGACATAAAATTCACCCTGAAGACAGCAGAGCCATTGGTTCTTGGAATGCAGAAAAGGAGTTTTTAAAACTCAATAACCTATTTACCGGTATTAACTTTCTTATTTGGATTGTGGGTATAGGAACATTGCTAGCCGGTGTAATTGGAGTAAGTAATATCATGTTGGTTGTGGTTAAAGAAAGAACCAAAGAAATTGGCATTAGAAAAGCAATTGGAGCAAACCCCTTTTCAATTGTATCGCAAATAATTCTAGAATCAACATTCTTAACCTCTATTGCCGGTTATGTTGGTTTGGTAATAGGAGTTTTGATAATTGAAACTGTAAATAACTTGGTAAAAGGACACGACGGTATGTTTCAAAACCCCGAAATAGATTTTAAGGCGGCTATTACAGCCACTATTGTATTAATTATTGCAGGAGCTATGGCAGGCCTTATTCCGGCACGAAAGGCAGCTTCAGTAAATCCTGTTTATGCTTTAAGAAACGAAACCTAACCTATTATGAAGAAAATATTTAACATCATAATCATTGTTGTAATCATTGGAGGATTTTTTAGCACTTTATATTACCTCTATCAAAAAAGTGAGGAAACTCCTATGATGGCAGTAACAGAAAGTCCAGTTACAACCACTATAGTAAATAAAACTGTTGCTACAGGCTCAGTTGTTCCACGAAAAGAAATACTCATAAAACCTCAGGTATCAGGCATAATCGATAAAGTTTATGTTGAACCCGGAGATAAGGTTAATAAAGGAGATTTAATTGCAAAAGTCAAGGTAATTCCTGATATGGTTGCATTGAACAATGCTGAGAACAGGCTAAACAGAGCAAAGATTTCTTACGAAAATGCCAAGTTAGATTTTGAAAGAAATAAAAAGCTTTTTAATGATGAAGTTATAGCTCAAGCTGATTTTCAAACATTTCAAATTGCATTAAAAAATGCTAACGAAGAATTGAACGCTGCTGAGGAAAACCTAGAAATTATTAAAGAGGGCGCCTCAGCAAAAATGGGTACAAACATCAATACATTAATTAGGTCAACTGCCGATGGTATGGTGCTAGACGTACCTGTTGAAGAAGGCAACTCAGTAATTGAGGCCAACACTTTTAATGAGGGCACTACCATAGCCCTTATTGCAAACATGGGCGACATGATTTTTTTAGGACAAGTTGATGAATCTGAAGTAGGAAAAATTAGAGAAGGCATGGATCTAATTCTTACTATTGGCGCTATTGATAATCAGCGATTTAATGCTGCCTTAGAATATATTGCGCCTAAAGGAGTTGAAGAAAATGGGGCCATTCAATTTGAAATTAAGGCTAAGGTAAACCTCAACGACTCACTTTTTATAAGGGCCGGCTACAGCGCCAATGCAGATATTGTGCTAGAAAAAGCAGAAAACACTTTAGCCGTTCCTGAAAAACTTCTAAAATTTGATGAAGGAGAAACTTACGTTGAAGTTGAAACCTCACCACAAGAATTCGAAAAAAGGGTAATTACTACAGGACTATCAGACGGTATTAATATTCAAGTATTAGATGGTCTATCGATAGATGATAAAATAAAATCTAAAATGGTTCCGGCTGAGGAATTTGCTAAGCAGAATGCTCAATAGAACTAAGACACTTATCAATCATTTTGGTAATTGAAACACCTGTTAAAGGATTAACTAAGTATTGATTGATAATTGAAAACTCTTTCGATTTTTCTTTATCTAGAGGTGAAATTGAGGCTGTCAATACCACTATACAAGTGTGGTTGTTGCATTTTGGATGATTGGCCTGTAATTGTTCAATAAAGGAAAATCCTTCCATTACCGGCATTTTAAGATCTACCACGATAATAGAAGGCCAATTTTCGTAATCAGATTCGTTTAGCAGGTCTAACGCTTTTCAGCATTTACCAAAAAAGAGGCGTTTATTGGAGCTTTTAAATGCTCTAAGTAACTTTTCATGACAAAGTTATGCACTTCGTCATCATCAATAAAAAGTATAGAGTCTTTATACACCGATTAAGCTTTAGCACGAATTTAATAGTTTTGATATATAAAAGCTACCATAATTAATTTCAAGTTTTTCAATGTCAAAATCAACCTCAATAAATTTCCAAAAAGCATACAAAGTGCTCAAGCATTATTGGGGTTACGATAGCTTTAGAACACCCCAAGAATCCATTATTTCTAACGTACTCGAAAAGCATGATGGCTTAGCCCTATTGCCAACCGGCGGCGGAAAATCCATCTGCTTTCAAGTTCCTGCTTTAATGATGCAAGGAACATGCTTAGTTGTTTCTCCACTAATTGCATTAATGAAAGACCAAGTGCTAAACCTGCGCAAACGAAAGGTAAATGTCCAAGCAATTATTGCCGGTATGCACAGGCAAGAAATTGAAACAATTATTGATAACTGTAAAGCGGGAAAAGTAAAGTTGCTTTACCTCAGCCCTGAAAGACTAAGCTCAGAATTAATGAGGGAGCGGCTAAGAGAAGTAAATATTTCATTTATTGCTGTAGATGAAGCGCATTGTATCTCGCAATGGGGTTATGATTTTAGACCTCCCTACCTCCAAATTTCAGAATTTAGAGCACTACACCCTGAAGTGCCCATAATGGCATTAACTGCAACTGCAACTCCAAAAGTGGTGGTTGATATTCAAGAAAAGTTACAGTTTAAAGTACAAAGGGTTTTTAAAAAATCTTTTCTGCGCCCTAACCTTGCCTATAAAGTTTTCTTTGAGGAAAACAAATGGAACCAATTGGTTTCTAAAATCAAACAAACTAATGGTTCAGGTATTGTTTACACAAGATCAAGAAAGCTAACCAAAGAAATTGCTCAATATTTATTGAAGCAAAATATCTCAGCAGATTTCTACCATGCAGGCCTAACTCCGCAAGAAAGAGATGCAAAACAAAAAGCTTGGATAGAAAATAAAACTAGAATTATTTGTGCCACTAATGCTTTTGGAATGGGCATAGATAAACCTGATGTACGTTGGGTGTATCATATGCATTTGCCCGAAAATTTAGAATCGTATTTTCAAGAGGCAGGTCGTGGAGGACGAGACTTAAAACATGCTGAGGCCATTACCTTTTACGAAAACAAAGACATTGAGTTATTAGAAAAAAGGGCCGAACAAGCTTTTCCACCCAAAAAGTATATTAAGTCGGTTTACACGGCGCTAGGTAATTACTTTCAACTACCTATTGGTTCAGGAGAAGAACAAGCTTTTGAGTTTGACATTGAAGCATTTGCCAAACGCTATAACTTTCACCCTGCAGAATGCTTCAGCGCGCTTAAAGTTTTAGAGAAAGATGAGTATTTGGCACTTACCGAGCCTTTTGACATGAAAAGCAGGGTAATGATTAAGGTAAACTATACTCAGCTTTATGAAATTCAGTTGAAAAACCCTAAGCTAGAGCATTTTATCAAAACATTACTAAGAAATTACTCCGGATTATTTGATGGATTCGTAAAAATTCGGGAAGATAAGTTGGCATTCACCCTAAAAACAGAAACAGATAAAGTGATAAAATCGCTCAGCTATTTAGCTTCAATTGGGGTAATAGACTACATAAAATCTACAAACCAACCTCAAATAACATTTACTAAAGAGCGAATTCCTACTGAAAATCTAATCCTCACCAAAGAAAATTACGAAAAGCGAAAAAAGCGACACTTAGAACGCGCAAAAGCAATTGTGAACTTTTTACAAAATGACAATATCTGTAGAAGTATCCAACTTTTAAAGTATTTCGGCGAAACCTCAGACCATAAATGCGGGGTGTGCGATGTTTGCTTGAAGTCAAAAGCATATAAAAATCCGGATGATGCATTAAAAGAGCAAATGAGAAAAATTTTGCTTCATAAACCGATAAACATTCAAGATTTAGCCCACCAATTAGATCAATTTCCTGAAGATGAAATCCTAAAAGTGATAAATTATTGGATTCAAAACGGATTTGTGCACTATAATAATTCGCAAAAATTAAGTTGGATAGCTTAAAAATCAAGCGAGGTAATTATTTTTACGCCTCAATTATTACATCATGAGTTTATTTAACAAGTTTGACGATAAGAAAAAGAAGAGCCATGTAAGGAATCTTATTAAAATGGCAGCGGCTGATGGTTCTGTAGATGAGGTAGAAGTAAAATTCTTAAACCGTGTAGCAAGAAGATATGGCGTTACTCCTGAAGAAGTACAACATATTATTGACCATCAAGATGATTACACATTTACTCCCCCATCTGATAAGGAAGATAGACATGCACAATTGTTGAACTTAACCATTATGATGATGATTGATGATGTAATTGATGATCATGAAATGGCAATGCTTAAGAAATTTGCCATTGGGTTGGGTTACCCAATCGGAAAAGTAGATAAGTTAATTCAAACTGCTATAAATTGCGTTAAAGAAGGAATGGAAGATGAAGACGCAATTGAAGAATTAGATGAAGTTTAAATAAAAATCAATTTAACTTTAAACCTCCAACATAAAAATTGGAGGTTTTTTTATGCTTAAACTTTACACCGAAAGACTTCTTTTAAGACCTTTTGAAATTATTGATGCCAAAAATCTATTTGCCCTAAACAAAGATTTTTGACGGTGTGCATGGAGAAAAATTCCAAATAACAAAAACTTAAGCGTTACCTGCTCTTTTTCTTTCGTGTTCTTTCAAAAATATTTTTCTAATTCTCAAAGATTTTGGAGTAACCTCAACATATTCATCTCCTTGAATATACTCCAAAGCTTCTTCTAAACTATACTTACGTGGTGGTGCAAGTTTTACTTTTTCATCAGCCCCTGAAGACCTCATGTTAGAAAGCTTTTTGGTTTTGGTAACGTTCACATTCAAATCACTACCTCTAGTATGCTCACCAATAACTTGCCCTTCGTAAATATCTTCATTAGGTGCTACAAAAAATATCCCTCTATCTTGAAGGTTATTTAAACTGTAAGGAATAGATTTTCCTTTCTCTAATGAAATTAATGAACCGCTTAACCTTCCCGGTATATCTCCTTTTAAAGGTTGAAACTCAAGGAACCTGTGCGTCATTATTGCTTCTCCAGCGGTAGCTGTAAGTAGGTAGTTTCTCAACCCAATAATTCCCCTTGAAGGAATTTGGAATTTCAGCAACACCCTATCCCCTTTTGGCTCCATGCTTAACATTTCACCTTTTCTTTGGGTTACCGACTCAATGGCTTTTCCTGAGACATCCTCAGGTAAATCAATAGTTAATTCCTCAACCGGCTCACATTTTACACCATCAATTTCTTTAATAATTACCTGTGGCTGACCTATTTGAAGTTCATAACCTTCTCTACGCATAGTTTCAATTAAAACCGAAAGGTGCAACACTCCCCTTCCAAAAACCCTAAAAGATTCTGATGAGTCGCCCGGCTCAACCCTTAAAGCAAGGTTTTTTTCTAGTTCTTTTTCTAACCTTTCTTTGATATGCCTTGAGGTAACATATTTTCCTTCTTTTCCAAAAAATGGCGAATCGTTAATGGTAAAAAGCATGCTCATGGTAGGTTCATCAATTTTAATAGAACCTAATGCAATAGGGTCTTCCTCACTTGCGATGGTATCTCCAATTTCAAAATTCTCTAAACCAACTACAGCACAAATATCTCCTGCCTCAACCCTTTCTACCTTCTTTTTTTCGAAACCTTCGAATAAGTATAGTTCTTTGATTTTAGTTTTATGAATTTCTCCATCGCGCTTTACCAAGGCTATTCTTTGATTTGCTTTCAACTCACCACGCTGTAATCTACCAATTGCAATCCTACCCACAAACGAAGAATAATCTAAAGACGTAATTAACATTTGAAGTGTTCCTTCTTCAACTTTTGGTGCAGGAATTTCAGCAATTACCTTTTCCATTAAGTAAGAAATATCCTTTGTTGGAGTTTTCCAATCTTCTCCCATCCAACCATTTTTAGCAGAACCAAACACAACAGGAAAATCTAATTGATCTTCAGTGGCATCAAGGTTAAACATCAACTCAAATACTGCTTCAACAGTCTCTTCAGGTGTACAATTTTCCTTATCTACCTTGTTTACAACCACAATAGGCTTTAACCCAAGCTCAATGGCTTTTTGCAATACAAATCGCGTTTGGGGCATAGGTCCTTCAAAGGCATCTACCAACAAAAGAACACCATCTGCCATGTTTAATACTCGCTCTACTTCACCT
>JAAZVO010000136.1 GCA_018623405.1 Crocinitomicaceae bacterium | reverse complement strand
TTGGTACAACCCATAAATTCCTCTTGAGAAATATTGAAAGTATTGGAAACTTCGTCTAAAAATCTAAATTCATGATCAGACACAGAGCCATCTGCCATGATATACTCAACTAAACGAATAAGAATAACAAGCTTTTGGCGCTGTACTAAACTTTCGTTGATATTAAGGCAAATAGATTTTACCTCATCGCCATCAAGGTCAATGCTTTGAACATCTAAACCTCTTTTTCTTGCACTTAAATGGTGGTAATCTTCAACGTATTGGTCGTAAAGAACTATATACTTATCTACAAGCTCTTGATTAAGCTCTATTTCTAAATATCTCTTTACAATTTCCCTACTTTCCTCATTGATGTCATCAACATCTGAGGCGAGGGCAAATAGTTGCATTAATGCCCTTAACAGTTCTTCACTCATTCAGACTTATTTTCTTTCTCTGATTAGCACCAAAAATAAACAAGGTTTCTACTTGACAAAACATTCGTTGAAAAACATATCAAAAACCCTACTTCCAAGTCGGAAATAGGGTTTTTTTATTAAAGTTTTTGAATTTTTTGGGCTTGAATTTTTCCATTTATGTTCAATTTAACCAAATAATAGCCTTTTGTTAAATTGCTCATATCTAAAATTTCGTTGTAATTACCCGCAGATAGATTTTCCATTTTATCGTAAGAAACAGTGTTTCCAAGAATATCGATTACAGAAATAATTACATCACTTCTCTTATCTAAATCAAATGAAATATTTGCTTCGTTTACAGTTGGGTTTGGATATACTACCATGTTGTTTGAATTAGCAATTAATTCTGCAACATTCTGTACTTGAGATCCTTTTACAAAATAACCGTTTTGTCTTGTAATGTCATTAGAAGTAGTGGCATCTGTAACAATTGACTCTTCAATTCTAGCAATCCAAGAAGGGGTAAAAGCCTCTCTATATTCATAAAAAGTATTTCTGATCTTTGAAATAGAGCCTGCACCTCCTGATGGTTTGTCATAAGTTTCAGTAATTTTAATTCTAGCCACATCGCTAACATATTTCCCGTCAGGTAAGGTAATGTTACCATAACCATCATACTCAACAACAAAGTTTCCGGTAACTTCTCCTGAAAGTGGGAACTGACCTAATTGCTCTACGTAAGAAAAAGTAACTGAAGTTGTATTTTTGTCTTGGTAGGCGAAAGGGTAGTCGTAATAATCTACTACTGCTCCATAGGGCATTAATTGATAAATACCCATTATACCTCCGTAAGCTGTTGCTTTTCCAACTGTTTGCATTCCTGAAGATGAAGTAATAAAAAACATCACAGTAGAATCATAGGTACATTTTAAGTTAGGTAATCCAACTGCAGGGTTTGAATAGTATAGGTCAGGATTTCCTGTGGCATTATCTGTAGCCTCCCATAGCAAGTCAATTTCGGTTGCAGTACTTAAAGATGAAAAATCCCAAGAAACATCAGCGCCCGAAGAACCGGCATTAACTGAACCTTCAACCTTATAAATTTTATAAGAATCTCCGGCGGTAGGTGTGTTATTTGCATCTGTAAGGTCGTACTGTGCACTAGCAGAGGCAAAAAGAAATAAACCAATGGTAAAGAAGTAGAGTTTTTTCATAGATTAAAATTTTATCACGTGAAAATAAGAAAATACTTAAAACTTAATCTTCTATTTTTCGAACAATGAATTGGGCATTTTGGTGTTGAATGATTTTAACACGAGCCCCTTTATCTATGAACCCTTCTGAAGCGGTTGCATCAAAAAGATCATTTTCCAATTCTATTTTTCCTGAAGGTCTTAATACTGTAGCAGCGATGGCTGTTTTTCCTACCCAACTTTTTTCGTTGTTTCTTCCACTGCTCACAAATCCATCTTCGCGTTTTTGAGTGCCGCTTAAAACCAATTTAGAAAAAGCATGAGAGGTAAGTAAACGCGCGCCTAAAATTATTGCACCTCCCACAGATAGAGAGGAAGAAATAATTACAATAAATACATTTTGTACAATGGTTGAAGCATCAATACCCGTAAAGTCGAAGCCTTTATTGCCAATCATGCTAAACGATAAACCAACTATAATAAACACCAAGCCGCCCACACCAAAAATGCCAAACCCCGGAACAGCAAAAACCTCTATTCCTAAAAGGATTATTCCCACCAAGAACAAAAGAATTTCCCAGTTTTCAGCTAACCCTTCAAGATACAATGGTGCAAAGTAGAGTAGTGCTCCAATAATGGCTAAAACAATAGGAAAGCCTAAACCCGGTGTTTGGAGCTCAAAATAAATTCCACCAATAATTAGCATGATTAATATTCCACTAATTATAGGGTCTATCAACCATAAGATAATGCTATCTAGCTGAGATGGTTTGTAACTTGTGAGTGTATAGTTTTTGATGTTAGCCGCCTCTAGGGCTTCTTTATAATCATCATAAATACCTTCTGCAAATCCATTTTCTAAAGCTTCTTTAGCAGTAAATGTTAATACTTTTCCTTTTTCAGAAATCCCTTCCACTTCTTTATCAGGATCTACCATAGCCTCAGCAATATCGGGGTTTCTGCCATTTTCTTCTGCTGTTGCGCGCATCTTTTTTCGCATGTAAGATTGGTATTTATCAGGCACGGCCTCTCCTGATTGATTTACAACAGTTGCAGCACCAATTGTAGAGCCGGGTTTAATGTAAATACTGTCGCATGCTAATGAAATTAAAGCCCCTGCTGAAGCAGCATTGTTCTCAATAAAAACTATCACAGGAATTTTGGAGTCTAATAAATAGGTTCGTATTGAATCAGCAGATGAAACAAGTCCTCCATAAGTATTGAGGATTAGTAATATATAATCAGCCCCTAACTTATGAGCTTCGTCTATTGCTGTTTTAGTAATTCGCCAAGTTGGTGGCCCAATTTCATCTTTTATTTCAAACCTGTAAACCTTTAAAGGCTCACTAGTTGTTTCAGCGGTTTGAGATTGAAAAAGAATTAGTGCGGAAAATAAGGCAAAAACCCTAAAAATATTTCTCCATTTCATGCTTTAAAAATAGGAATTAATGGTTTTTAGCATTTCAGTGTGGAGTAGATTGTTACTGGCTAATAAAGTTTCGCCAAAAACAAAGTTGTTGCTATTGTTGAAATCTGAAACATGGCCGCCTGCTTGAGTCACTATAAAGCTTCCTGCGGCTACATCCCAAGGTTTTAATCCATATTCGTAAAAACCATCAAATCTTCCTGCCGCAACGTATGCTAGGTCTGTGGCTGCAGAGCCTAACCTTCTTAAGCCTCGTGAATTTTCCATAAACTTTTTAAAAACTTTAAGATAGGCATCTGTTTTTCCGAAGTCTGTGTAAGGAAACCCGGTAGCTAAGAGGCTATTCGATAAATTTTTTGTAGAAGATACTTTTATTGGTATGTTATTAAGCAAAGCAGGGCCGCCTTGCCAAGCATGAAAGGCTTCTTTTAAATTCATTTCATAAACCACCCCCAAAATGGTTTCTTCATTTTTTTGAAGGGCAATGCTAAACGCAAAACTCGGGATGCCATGAATAAAGTTGGTTGTACCATCAATAGGATCAATTATCCATCGGTATTCACCTTTTTGCGCATCAACTGTGCCTTCTTCAGCTAAAAAACTAGATTGGGGAAGTTGAGTAAGGCAATAATTAATTATTTCTTTTTCAGAATATTTATCGAGGGTTGTAACGAGGTCATGTAACCCTTTGTGTTCAATATTTTCAGACTTTAACTCTAATCTTTTGGCAAGCAATTCATCACCTAATTCGCTGCAAAAATCAACTAGGTTATAGGTTAGTTTTTCTAAATTCACGAAGGAATAGTTTCTGAGGTTTGAGCCATGAAGGTGGTTGAATCCTTTAATTCATTTACCCAAACCGGTGTTATTGTATTGGCAAGTTGAGGGTTGAAAGGGGTTACACACTTTAAATAATTCTCAGTAAAGCCTTGCATTAGTCCATTATCTTCTTGAGCTTCCCATAGTACGGTGAACTCATTACCTTTTTGAGACTCATAAAAAGCCCTTTTTTTCTTTTCTGAAAGAATCCTTAACATGGTACTTCTTTCATTCCTTTCTTGATGAGGAACTACTTCATCAAACCTTACTGCAACTGTGTTTGGCCTTTCTGAGTAGGTAAATACATGAAGGTAAGAAACAGGTAATTCATTTAGGTAATTATATGTTTTTAAAAATTCTTCATGGTTTTCTCCGGGATAACCTACAATTACGTCAACTCCTATGCAGACATTAGGCATTAGCGATTTAATTTTGTTAACTCTGTTGGTGTAAAGCTCAGTTCTATATTTTCTTCTCATTCCTGCTAAAATCTCATCTGAACCGGATTGCAATGGAATGTGGAAGTGAGGCATAAATTTTTTGGATTTGGACACAAACTCTATAATCTCATCCTCCAATAGGTTAGGCTCTATTGATGAAATCCTAAAGCGTTCAACTCCTTCAAGTTTGTCTAGTGCTTTTACAAGGTCAAAGAATGTTTCGCCTGTACTTTTACCAAAATCTCCAATATTTACTCCTGTTAGTACAATTTCTTTTGCGCCTTTTTCAATGGCCTTTTGGGCAGAGGCAAGTGTTTCTTGTATGGAAGCATTTCTGCTTCTACCTCTTGCAAGTGGAATGGTGCAAAAAGAACAGAAATAATCGCAACCATCTTGCACCTTTAAAAAGGTTCTAGTTCTATCGCCAAAAGAAAAAGAAGGAACAAAAGTTTTTACTTCTTTAATATGACCTTGTAAAAACTCGTTTTTTGCCTCTGTTTTTTCTTCGAGATATTTTTTTACATTAAATTTTTCGTTGGTACCTAAAACTAGATTAACTCCTTTTATTTCAGCAATTTCTTTAGGTTTTAATTGTGCATAACATCCAACAACAACCACAAAAGCGTCGGGGTTTTGCCTTTTTGCTTTGCGGATAAAGTTCCTACATTTTTTATCTGCTTGGTCTGTTACCGAGCAAGTATTTATGATATAAACATCGGCTACCCCATTAAAATCTACTTTGGCAAAACCTGCAACTTGTAAATCATTGGCAATGCTAGATGTTTCTGAGAAATTTAATTTACAGCCAAGTGTATGAAAAGCTACGGTTTTAAACTGTTGCATGAGCCGGCAAAAGTAGTGGTTTTATGTAGGTAACACATTAGTTAAAACAGGGTAGTGGTCTGAAAGGTTTTCTTTGATAACAAGATGTTTAAGTGTAGAAAAGTTTTCAGGAACCATTACAAAATCTATCCTCAGTGGGGGGAGGTTTCCGTTATATGTGTTGCCAAGTCCAAAGCCTTTTTGATTAAATGTGTCTTTCATACCTTTTTTAATGGTGTGGTAGGCATAGGAATGTGGGGTGTCGTTAAAGTCGCCACAAACAATTACAGGATAGGGTGATGAATTCATGTGCTTTTTAATGGTTTCAACTTGTAAAGCACGCCTTTCGAAAGCGCCTCCCAATAAGGTAAAAAGGTTAGACGCCGCTTTAATATGTTCTTCTTGATTTTTATTTTGTATTTCTTCGATGTACCTGTATTCCGACTCTTTAAAATGAATGGAAGCTAAATGAAAATTGTAAATTCTGTAAATGCGGTTTTCTATTTCAACATCTGTATATATACACATGTTGGTACCTTGTTGCGCTACAGGTACAACCCCTTTTGAAATTATAGGATATTTACTAAAGGTAGCCAAACCAAAATCATTTCCCCTAAAATGTACTGAATACTCAATGTGTTGGTAAGGCAGTTGGGTGGCTGCAATCATTGAGTCTAAGGGAAAAAAATTGAAATTTTTGGTATTAAAAAATTCTTGAAAGCAATAAATGTCTGCTTGGGTATTGCTGTAAAAATTAAAGATTTTTCTTCCTGTTTCTTTTTCAAATCGTGGACCGTTTAGGCCAAACGCTCTTATGTTATGAGTAATTATTTTTAGAGGTGTACCATCTGTTTTGGCGGTGGCAAAATTAAATTGTGCTATACTTTGGTATTGTCCCCATCCTGCGAAAGCAGCAAAAACAGAAAGCCACACATACCTTTTCCACCTAATTATCCAAATAACAATAAAGATTAAGTTAAGCAGTGCCAAATAAGGAAAAGCAATTCCTAAATATGCAGGGAGCAAGAAAATTTCAGGTGAGAAGTATGCTGCTATAGCCCCAATTAAAAAAAGAATTACAACAATAATATTGGTTATAAATAGACCGAATTTGAAAAATCGCTTTAGCAAGAGGTTAATTTTAGTTGTTACTTGCCTTAAATAAAATGCTTTTTTCTTCCTTTGTTAAGCTATCGTAACCTGATTTTGAAATTTTATCCAATATTCGGTCAATTACAGCCTGATCTACCGATGGTGTTGTTGAGCTTGTGGAACTTGTTCTATTGGTGGCTCTTTTGCTTTCTCCAGCTTTAGCTCTTGAATAGGTTACCTTCATCTTTTTTGGTTTTTTGGCGAAAAGAAACTTGAAAAAGTCTGACACCTTGTAAAAAACATCTCCTAAATCTTTTCCACGTTGTAACGACCTAACATACAGAAAACCAAAAGCAGCCCCACCAAGGTGAGATATTTTTCCACCGGTATTTACACTCAAATCAAGTAATGATGAAATAACCACAGCGCCAATTGCTAGGTACTTCATGCGAACAGGACCAAGTAAAAAAAGGTGAATTGTATAGTTTGGCAGTAAAGTTCCTACAGCTGCCACTACAGCAAGTACCGCAGCCGAAGCGCCAATTAAACCTGTAGTTCCTCCCAAACCGCCAAAACCCGTAATCATATTATTGAATAGGATGTAAAACAAGCCTCCTGCAATTCCTCCCATAAAGTAAACGGCAGAAAACCTTTTAGCTCCTTGATACTCAATAAATATTTTGCCTAACCAATAAAGCCATAACATATTGAATAAAATATGAAATAGCCCACCATGCAAAAACATGTAAGTAAAGATGGTGTGCGGCTTGGTTAAAACGCCCAAAAAATTGCCGGGCAGCATAAACCAATAGGAGAGCGGAAAGAAATTATCCAGAATATTGAAAACAATAAACACTGAAACATTGATTACAATGATTTGTGCCAATATTTGATCTTTTCCT
>JAAZVO010000135.1 GCA_018623405.1 Crocinitomicaceae bacterium | reverse complement strand
TTTCAGTAACAAATAATTCTTCTTCTCCATTCACAATAACCACCTGCCATAATTTCACCTTTGTTTTTATGGAGCTGCCACTAAATGATAACGATGAACGTTCTTTTACAATTTCTTTTGAAATCAAAAGGCCTTTAGGTTTATCTACCGCTTGCCACTTTCCGAATTTAAAGTTGAGCACTTTAAAGTAATGTCTAAAGCGCTTGTTTTCGAAATCAAAAAAATAGCCATGATTAGTTACCAGCAAGGCAATACAAAAAAGCATGGGAATTATACCCACCAATTGCTCAAACCAAATAAGCACCAACCCAAAAATCCCAATGGCAATGCCAAATACTTTTATGGATGGTGGAATGTAGGGCTCAGAAAAATCATGTTCTTTAATAGGTAAATCTTCAGCCATTGGGCAAAGGTAATTTTTACAAAGAGGTTTCGGCTATTGCCTCATACACTGGCGACTCTAAAATTTTTGATTCATGCACGGCTCCATCTCTCAATATTCTGAGTTCTAATATGCCCGAACCAGATAATATTTTTACTCTCAAGGCTACATTTAAGCTGCTTTCTGCATCTTCCATGATTTCGCTTCGCCAAATAGCATCAGAAATTGGACCTTGGCTTTTTGTTGCTCCGTTTTTGTTGGTGAAAGAAACATTGTAGGTTATTGGTTCTGGAGTTTGCTTAACTACTTCGTATTGCAACTCCCATTTTCTCGTAAAAGTGGGAGTACAGCCCAAGAAAAATACAATTAAAAGAATCCAAAGTTTTTTCACTCCTTAAAAATAACTAAGATGTAAACAAGATAATCTACCATTTGCTCATTCATCCTTACTTTTGCCAAAACTTATAGAAGATGTACGACGGATTAAAACACCTACACAAAGGGATTTTTTATTTTGTAACCATTGTTTTAATTGTTGCTATTGTAAAATTTATTTTGGGTGCGGCAGGCAAAAAAACCTACACTAGCTTAGATAATAAGCTCTCCTTATTCTCATTAATTGGAGTGCATACCCAATTCTTGATAGGTTTGATTTTATACTTTGTTAGCCCTGTTGTTGCTGCAGGATTAGAAGATGTTGGTGCAACTATGAAAGATGCCAACTTAAGATTTTGGACTGTTGAGCATATTTCAATAATGATAGTTGGAATTATTTTGATTACTGTAGGAAGGTCTCTTGGCAAAAAAGCGCCTACAGACACAGCAAAATTTGCAAAGCAGCGTAACTTTTTTATTATTGGCTTTATCTTGATAATGTCTAGAGTGCCATGGGATTGCGTATTTTAATTTATGGGTGAAATTTTAACCGCCAAACAACCACAAACAGCAGTTCTTGTTGGAGTAATTCTACCAAACCAAACCGATGAACAGGTTGAAGAGTATTTGGATGAACTTGCTTTTTTAACGTCTACATTAGGGGCTAAGACCTTAAGAAAATTTAGTCAGAGGCTAGATAGGCCCGATTCTAAAACTTTTGTAGGTAAAGGAAAACTAGAAGAAATTAAAGCCTTTATTGAGGAAGAGGAGGTAGAGTTAATCATATTCGACGATGACCTTTCTCCATCGCAACTTCGAAATATTGAAAAGTTCTTTAAAGTTCAAGTTTATGATCGAAGCTTATTGATTTTGGATATTTTCCAACAAAGAGCGCGCACTGCCCAAGCAAAAACTCAAGTAGATTTAGCGCGATATCAATATTTACTGCCCAGATTAACTAGAATGTGGACGCACTTAGAGCGTCAGCGAGGAGGAACAGGAACTAGAGGAGGAGCAGGTGAAAAGGAAATTGAAACAGATAGGCGAATTATTAGAAAAAAAATAAGCCTGCTTGAAGAGAAACTGAAATCTATTGATAAGCAAATGGCCACCCGAAGAAAGCACCGCGATGCTTTAGTTAGGGTAGCATTGGTGGGTTATACCAACGTGGGAAAAAGCACCTTAATGAATTTGTTGAGCAAGGCTTCGGTTTTTGCAGAAAATAAGCTCTTTGCTACGTTAGACACTACTGTTAGGAAAGTGGTTTTAGGTAATTTACCCTTCCTTTTATCTGATACTGTGGGTTTTATTAGGAAGTTGCCTCACCAATTGGTTGAGTCATTCAAATCTACTTTAGATGAAGTTAGAGAGTCTGATATTTTGTTGCACGTGGTAGATATTTCTCACCCAAACTTCGAAGAACATATTAAAGTGGTAAACAACACCATTAAAGAGTTAGAGGCTGCTGAAATTCCTCAAATTATGGTGTTTAATAAAATAGACCAATACCGCCATTTAGAGGAAGATGAATTCGACTATACAGGAAACGCCAAGCAAGTGGAATCTTTAGAAGCCTTAAAGAAAACTTGGATGGCTAAGCAAAATGTAGATGTGATTTTTATTTCTGCGGTAAAAAAGAAAAATATCGAGGCTTTTAGAGACCTATTGTATAAAAAAGTAAGGGCAATCCACGAAAAGCGGTACCCTTACAATCATTTTTTATACCCTGACCTTCCTGAAGAAGGAAGTTCTAATGCTTAACTAATCTTTCAGATTTAACAATTCCCTCTTCAGATTTAACGAGTAATAAATAAACTCCTTTAGGTAATTTAGTTAAATCTAGTATTTCAAGATTATTTGTAATCCTTTCATTGTAAACTGAATTTCCTAAAACATCATAAACTTCAATTGCGGCCTCATTAATTGAACCTAGATTTAGGTTTACTTGATATTTAAATGGGTTAGGGAAAATTTCAATATCCGACTTTGAGATTTCATCATAACCTACAATAGAGTTTAAGGTAACATTTAAGGTTTGAGTACAATTATTAAAATCTGTAACTGTAACGTTGTACTGTCCTCCTGTTAAACCTGAAATATCCTGTGTGGTTTGGTTGGTACCGCTCCAATTATAATTGTATGGAGGTGTTCCGCCTGTTACATTTATATCTATTGCACCGTTATTTCCCAGATCTGTTTCGGTAGTTGTATTATTTAACGTAACTACCAAAGCTAAAGGCTCGTTAATTTGAACAGTAGTTAAAACAGAATCCATATTTGCATCTACCACTGTAACAGCGTAGGTACTAGCACAAAGACCTATTGCTGTAGGGCCTGATTGATTTCCGGTGTTTGCATCCCAATAATAATTGTAGGGCGATTGACCGCTTAACCCTGTTACGGTAGCTTCACCATTGCAATCGCCGTTACATTTTGCATCTGTTTTAGATACAACTGTGGCTAAAAGGTTTGTGCCCAGTTTAAATGAAACTGTCTTTACATTTCCTAATGAATCATCAGCCTCAACTTGTACTACAGGGAAGGGCTCATTTTTGGCATACCAATTAAAAAGGTAAGTAGTGTCTAAACTGTTGAAAGTAGAAATGTTTTGCCATCCTGTAAGTTGGTTATGTCCCCAAACACTATCATTTTGTATTATTTGGGTTCTTTGTCTTATAACATCATAATTTTCAGATGGGGTATTTAGATTTCCATAACCATCAATTTTACTGTTGTGTATGATTGTACTTTTTAACCTGATGGAATCAAAAATTTGAATAGTTGTATCAATAGTAGAGTCAATTACGGTTGTGCTTGAAAAATTATTTCCAAAGGTTGCCGGAAACTCTAATGTTTTTAATTCTGGTTTAAATGATACTGCAGCAGAAAAACCTATACCGAACGGATCGCCAACTAAACCTTGTGAAGCCACATAAGAGTTGTTTTTGTTTACATAAGTAGTGTCATTTCTTCTTGCTACCACTAAGTTAGCGTTAGAAAACTTCGAGCCGTTTGAAGTATTTGCAGGGTCAAGAAAGTTAATGGTATCTAGACCTCCAATTTGCAATGAAGAAAAATCCCAGTTGTTGTTTCCAACTTTAGTAAGATCAACCATGGGTAAAGAGAGGTCTTGTGCATAATAAGCAACATCGCCAATCGCACCAAAATCAGAACTTAAATAAGTAATTCCTGTGCTTACACCTGTGGTTGGAACAAATACTGACAACACATCAGTACAACCATTAAAATCTGTAACTGTTAAGTTGTAAACTCCGGTTGTTAAACTATTAATATCTTGGGTAGTATCCCCATTGCTCCACGCATAGCTGTAAGGAGTAGTTCCTCCGGTAACAATTGCATCAATAGCACCGTCATTTCCTGTAGGAGACTCAGGTGTTACACTTACCGTATCGGCCATTAACATAGCAGGCTCAGTAATTGAAATAGAGCTAGTAGCAGAATCACCATTGGCATCATAAACGGTAACATTATAGGTTCCGGCGCATAAACCAGTTGCTAAGCTATCGGTTTGATTATTACTCCACATAAAGGTGTAAGGCAGTGTGCCGCCCGCAGCCACCATTTTGGCACTACCATCACAAACGCTAAAGCATGAAGCATTATTTTCTAATACAGCTTGCCCGCTTAACTGTCCGGCTAAAGATGGAACAAAGAAATCTGCAGAATCTAAACAGTTATTTTGATCTGTAACAGTTACACTATAATTTCCTGTTGTTAACCCACTAATGTTTTGAGATGTTGCATTGTTGGACCATGCATAATTATAAGGAGAGGCACCTCCATTTACATTGATGTTTATGGCTCCATCATTTCCAAATGAACTTTCTGCAATAATTGAAACAGTATCAATATCCACAGCAGATGCAGGTTGGTTTAAATTAATAAGGGCAGTAGCACTATCGTTTAATGCATCATAAACAGTTACACTGTATAATCCTGCTGCAAGACCGGTAATAGTATCATTGGTTTGCCCCCCTGCATTTGGCGACCATTGGTAGGTATAAGGTTGAGTTCCGCCAACAACATCAACAGCAGCAAAACCATCATTGCCATTAAAACAATTTGGACCTGAGAAATAAGGTATAGAGGCTGACATATTGCCTCCAAGCAAAAACTTATATGAAACTAAATTACCTCCTGCACCAGATGCCACTGCATCTAAAACCGGATATTTTTGATTTTGAGCATACCAGGTGTACCTATGTTCTGTTGTTGTGGTAACAGGATTAATTGGTGCGGGTCCCCAAGAACCACCAGTAGTATGGGTAAATAAAGAATCAATTTGTGTAATTACACTGTATTGTCTTATAGAGTTGAAACTTCCTCCGGGGGTAGATACACCGCCGTAGGCATCAATATTCGAGTTGATAGCAATAACTCTTTTTATCCTTAGCGAATCGAAGTTAAAAAGTGGTGGAATTACAATTGAAGTATCTGTTGTTGTATCAATTATGGTAGTTACCATAAACGAATCTTGATAGGTAGCCGGAAAATTTAAAATGGTATAGTCAGGATTGTAGTTGACAGCATAAATATTTCCATCGCCAAAAAGGTCGCCGGCAACACCATCAATAACCCTAGAAATTGGGCTGTTATTGTAATAAGTAATTTCTTCTCCTTGCACAGTTGCTTCAGTAGCTACTTGAAACAAGTTTCCGAAAGAAGTTTGTTGGGGGTTGCGATAAAATACTGTATCTAAATTTCCGAAACTTAGGTTAGAAAAATTCCAAGATTGGTTTCCTGTACCACCAACATTAACTCCTGATGGAGCAGTAGTTTGTTCAGCCAAGAAAATACTATCACCAATAACACCAAAATCGGTATTTGAGATAGTGATTTGAGCTGTTAGTGAAAGGGTTGTAATTAAGGTGGTTACAATAGAAATAAAGTGCTTCATAGTTTTGTTTTCAATGAATGCGAAAGTAGTGATATTTTAAGTGTTTGATATTGTTAGGCTTAAATCATATAGCTGACTATTTTTGCCCAATGGAAGGTACAAGACAACAAAAGGTAGCTAGGCTTATTCAAAAAGAGCTTGCTAATATTTTTTCACGCATATTGCCATCATTTGTTCCTGGAAAAATGGTTACTGTAACAGTAGTAAGAATTTCTCCGGATTTGATGGAAGCAAAAGCTTACTTGAGCGTTTTTCCATCTAAAGATGCCGAAGAAGTAGTAAAGGTTGTCAATCAAAATGTGGCTCAAATAAAATTGAGTTTAGGAAATATTCTAAAAAACAACCTAAGGAGAATTCCTAATCTCACCTTTTTTGTTGATGACTCTCTGGATTACGCAGAAAGGATAGATGACCTTTTAAAAGATTGATTTGAAGAACTTCCCCCTTTTTGTTGCCATAAGGTATTTAATAAGCAAGAAAAGTAGAAATGTTATTAATATTATCACAGGCATTTCTATTGGAGGTATAGCCATTGGCTCTATGGCGCTCATCGTAATATTATCTGCCTTTAACGGGTTAGAGTCTTTAGTGGAATCGCTATACAGTTCATTTGATCCTGATATAAAAATAACTGCAACAAAAGGTAAAACATTTGAAGAAACTGCTTTTCCTTTTAACGAGGTTTTGGCGATTGATGGTGTACAAGGCGGAACAAAAGTTTTAGAAGAAACGGTTGTTTTAAAATACAATCAAAAGCAAACTTTTGCCACCATTAAAGGGGTAGATTCAAACTATGTGAAGCTTTCAAGGCTAGATACCATGATGTTTGAGGGCAAGCTTCTTCTAAAAAAACACGATCTTAATTATGCTGTATTAGGTTATGGTATTGCAGACAAAGTTGGACTATATATGGAAAATGCATTGCAACCAATAATTGTATATGCAGCCAAAAATACCAAAAGGGTTTCTCCAAATTTGGCAGATGCCTTTAGGGTGGAGCCAATTTTACCTGCAGGTATTTTTGCCATCAATCCCGATTTTGATAATAAATATGCATTGGTTCCTATAAACTTTGCTGAAAGGGTGCTAGATAAAAAAGGAGCTGTTTCAGCTTTTGAAATTAGACTAAACACAAGTGTAAAACCGCAGGATGTAAAAACAAAGTTGGAATCATTATTAGGAAATGACTTTACAGTAAAAACAAAATATGAGTTGAACGAGCTTATATATCAAACCAACAAGACCGAAAAATGGATTACTTTTTTAATTCTGAGCTTTGTGTTGGTGGTGGCTACCTTTAATTTAGTTGGAAATTTAGCCATGCTTATTATTGATAAAAGAGAAGACCTTTTTACCCTAAAAAGTCTTGGCGCTGAAGAAAAAACCGTTTTTCAAATCTTTTTGATTGAGGGAGTTTTAATTAGCATGGTTGGTGGCATCGGTGGTATTTTGATAGGAGCAGTTTTAACATTATT